>CAZHUG010000066.1:0-10345 GCA_964535405.1 uncultured Oscillospiraceae bacterium
AGAACGCCGAGGCTGACAGCTTCGGACTTGTCGGGCTCTGCTCAGTCGGCCCTATCCTCGCTGTTTTGATTTTGGGCTTCATATACAAGAGCGATAGCGCCCCTGTCGATGTCATAAGCGCACAGAGCTATGGCAACACTGTCAATCTCGGTCTGTCCTATATAGATGCATTGCCGACATACCTTCTTGAGATCGCCATTGCGCTTGCTCCGATCGTTGTGTTCTTTCTAATCTTTCAGGTATCCTCTCTTAAGCTGCGCAAAATGCCTTTCATTCGCATAATAATCGGCCTGGTCTACACCTTTGCCGGACTTGTCATCTTCATGCTGGGCGTCAACGTCGGCTTCTCCGCCATGGGCTCCATGCTCGGCGCTGAGCTTGCCAACGGCTTGTCGCGCTGGCTGCTGATTCCTGTCGCCATGATAATGGGCTGGAACATTATAACAGCCGAACCCGCCGTACATGTGCTCAACAAACAGGTTGAGGAGATAAGCGCAGGCTCTATCTCCGCCAAGGCAATGGGGCTTTCGCTCTCGATCGCCGTCGCACTGGCAATGGGCCTGTCTATGGTGAGAATTTTGACCGGCATATCAATTTTCTGGTTTCTCATCCCCGGCTACGCGATTGCACTCATACTCGCGTTTATTGTGCCGCAGATATTCACCACAATCGCCTTTGACTCCGGTGGAGTCGCCTCCGGCCCGATGACCGCGGCTTTTATGCTCCCGTTTGGCATGGGCGCTTCACAGGCGCTCGGCGGAAACATCCTCACGGACGCATTCGGCCTTGTCGCAATGGTTGCGATGCTTCCGCTTATCACGATACAGATAATGGGACTGGTATTCGTCATTAAGACCCGCAGGACCGAAGATATGAGCCTGGTGGATTCCTATTCAGACGATGAAATTATCGAGCTTTGGGAGGTAGTGTGATATGGAGCTTAACTTCGTAATTTCCATTTTCGACCGCTACCGCAGTGAAGAGATGATCTCTCTTCTGAATAACCACGATATTCCCCTTGCTATCACGATGCTCGGAAACGGTACCGCCACCTCGGAGCATCTGGATATCTATGGCCTTCAGGCGATTGAAAAAGCGGTCATATGCACACTTGCCGGTTCGGACAAAACTAAACAAATTATGAAAAGCGCAAAACGCCGGCTGTTCATTGATATTCCCGGTAACGGAATCTTGATGGCCGTACCCGTTAAAAGCGTAGGAGGTGGAAAGACATTGGCATATCTGACAAATAATTCTGTTGCGGACAACTCCATACCGTCCCTGAGCTTTGAATACGAACTTATAATGATTATTATGAACGAGGGTCACACCGATCCTGTTATGGATGCCGCACGCTCTGCCGGAGCCGGCGGCGGAACCGTGCTTCACGCCAAGGGCACCGGCCAAAAGCGCGCCGAAAAATTCTTTGGCGTATCTTTGGCAGACGAGAAAGAGGTTCTTCTCATCGTCGCAAAGTCCAACGAAAAGGCTGCGATAATGACCTCAGTTTCCCGGGAAACCGGCCCTGACACCCCCTCCGGTGCCATATGTTTCTCTCTGCCTATCTCCGCAGTCGCCGGTCTGCGCATGACTGACGACGACTAAATAGCGAGAAAGGGATCGCTTTGCTCCAAATCAATTTATATGAATATCTCGAGGCGAGTGCAAAGCGCTCGCCTGGTAAAATTGCATTTTCTGACGAAGTTGAGAGTCTGAGCTTTGCTGAGCTTCTGGCAAGAACCGAGTCTATCGGCTCTGCCATATCCGCAAGACGCGATGTCTGCAGTCCTGTTGTTGTTCTAAGTGAAAGATCAGCCGCATCGGCTGCAGCACTGCAGGGCGTTTTGGCAGCAGGCTGCTACTATGTGCCTGTTGACCCAAAGACACCCGAGCTGCGCCTTGTCAGCATACTGGAGCAGCTTGGCGCCCCTCTTGTCCTCTGTCCTGACGGTCTTGAGTCCGCTGTGCGGGCCGCGTCAGCCCAGGCAGAGATTATAAGCTATTCGCAGTGCGCCGCCACCCTGGCGGTGCCTGAGCGGCTTATACGCCGCCGGGCTCAGATCATCGACGCTGACCCGGCTTATATGATCTTCACCTCCGGATCAACCGGCAGACCCAAAGGCATAATCGTACCCCACAGAAGCGTCATCGACTTCACGGAATGGATGTGTGACTTCTGCTTTGTCAGTGAAAATGATATAATGGCAAACCAGGCGCCTTTTTTCTTTGACCTCTCGGTTAAAGACCTGTATACTACACTCAAATGCGGCGCTACCCTTCTGTTTCCTCAGCAGAGCTGTTACGTGTTTCCCATTAAGCTGGCGCAGTATCTTCAGGAACATTCGGTGACGGCGCTGTTTTGGGCAACCTCGGCATTCCACCTCCTGGCAAACTCAGGCGCGCTGGAAAAATGCGCCCCCGTCTCATTGCGCATAGCCGCACTTGGCGGCGAGGCACTTCAGGCGAGGATGGTGAACATCTGGCTGGATGCCTGTCCCAGTCTCGATGTCGTGAACCTCTACGGCCCTACTGAGGCCACCGTGGACTGCACCGCCTATCGGCTCGACAGGCGTTTTGAGGACACTGAGGCGATCCCAATCGGCTCGGCCTGCCGCAACAAGCAGATAATCCTTCTGGATAGCGCTCTAAAACCTGTCCCTCCCGGCGAAACAGGTGAAATTTGCGTGCGCGGCAGCGGGCTTGCAAAGGGCTATTACGCCGATGAGGACAAGACCCGCGCGGCGTTTGTCCAAAACCCGCTCTGCACAAACTACCCGGATATTCTCTATCGCACCGGCGATCTTGCCGCATACGCAGAGGATGGACTTTTATATTTTCGCTCGCGTCAGGATGGCCAGATAAAGCACATGGGCTACCGCATCGAGCTCGGCGAGGTCGAAACCGCCGTGCTCTCCGTGGAAGGCATAGCAGCAGCCATCTGTCTGTACGACAGGGAAAGGCTCAAAATTGTCTGCATTTTTTCCGGAAGCACGGACGGCAATGCCCTTGCCCGTGCACTTCGCCGCCGCCTGCCTAAATACATGCTGCCCAACGTCTACCACGTTTTGGACGAGCTTCCCATGACTCCAAACGGAAAAATTGACCGGGTGGCGCTTCGGGAGTTGTATGCGCTATGAGGAAAATTCACTCTTTTGAGGAGCTGTCGCCCCTGCTCTCTTCCCAGCTGAAGCGCGGCGTTGTGACAAACGCATTTTTATCAGAGTCTGACTGGCGCAGCGCGATTGACGGCGGGCTTCTGGTTTCAGAATCTGGGGGCGCACTGCTGCTTTTCCGGCAGAGGGCAGACTTTTCGCAGCTTTATTTTTATCTGCACCCGCCGTTTGAGAGCCTAAAGCTCTCCGTTGCGGGGACAGTTGTCACCGAGCTTGCTGTTCGTGCGCGCGATGCCGGAACGGGGCAGGCTGTGCTCGATACACTGACTGCCGCGGGGCTCAAGCCCGTTTTGCGCCGCGTGAGATTCACTCGCGAGCCGAACCTGCCGCTTGCGGCAAGTGATGTCCCGGTCAGGCTTGCAAAGCGCCGTGATCTTGACGCTGCAATGGGTATTTTTAGTCGCTATTTAGATAAATACACGAGCTGCCTGCCCACACGCGACGAGCTTTCGCAGGACATTGACAATGACCGCGTTCTTATAGCGGAGGCTGACGGCAAAATCGGCTCGCTTTTGCAGTTTTCAATCTCGCGCAGCAGTGGAGAACTTCTGCATTTGGCGACACTGCCGGAATGCCGCGGACGCGGTCTGGCAGACGCTCTTATAAAAGCGCAGCTTTCACAGCAGAATTTTATGACAAGCCGAGTTTGGACCGGCGAAGATAACAAAGCCGCACAAAACCTTTACTATAAATTCGATTACAAGCTGGACGGTTGGCGCTCAATCGTCTTAAGAGGAGATTTACTATGAAGGAAAAAATCATCGAGATTCTCGAGGAGCTTATCCCCGGCGTGGATTTTGAAACTGAGACCGAGCTTATAGATGATGGAGTCATTGACTCTCTCGATCTCGTATCTCTGGTCACTGAGCTAATCGGTGAATTTGACATTGAGCTCGGCGTTGAGGATCTTATCCCCGAAAACTTCAACTCAATTGATGCAATTATCCAATTAGTAGAGCGCGCAGGCTCGTAATCAATGAGCTTTATTTCTCTATCCTTTGTCCTGCTGGTGGGTGTCGGGCTTCTTGCTTACTACATTCTGCCGGGACGTTTTCAGTGGCTCTGCCTGCTTCTTGTCAGCTATGTTTTCTACTTCAGCGCGGTTGGCATATCGTCTTTTTGGCTGCTGGGAGTTACCGGATTGAGCTATGTTACGGCGCTCGCCCTCGGGGGGCTCAACAGCTACCGTCTGTCGCTGGATAAGGAGGCTCGAAAGAGCTTTCAGAAAAGCTATAAGGCCAGAAAGCGGCTGCTGATCCTTGTTGAGGCTCTCGGCTGCTTCGGTCTGCTGTTTTTAATGAAATATTGGAACTTCACGGCCGATCTGTTGCAGAATGCAGCAGGGGCCGTGCTTCCGCGTTGGGATTTTCTCATTCCACTCGGGCTTTCATTCTATATTTTTCAGTCTGTCGGCTATGTTATTGACGTTTCAAGAGGTCAGGAGCCCGAGGGCAACCCTTTTAAGCTCGCGCTGTTCACTTCCTTCTTCCCCCAACTTATCCAGGGTCCGATCGGACGCTGGCGTGATCTTGCGCCGCAGCTTTTAGACGAGCACAGGCTCGACTGGAGCAATGTTCAATACGGCATCCAGCTTGCCATGTGGGGCTATCTCAAGAAGCTCGTCATCGCTGACAGGGCCGCGGTTGCGGTCACTGCCGTGTTTGACCACTCCGGCGCCTATGGCGGCGCGGTAATCGCAGCGAGTGTTTTTCTCTACTGCATACAGCTATACTGTGACTTTTCGGGCGGCATTGATATTGCCCGGGGCGTTGCGCGCATGTTCGGCATTGACATGGCGGAAAATTTCCGCCGTCCTTTCTTCGCCACTTCACTTACCGATTACTGGCGGCGCTGGCACATAACTCTGGGTGCCTGGATGCGGGACTATCTGTTCTATCCCCTGTCACTCTCGTCACTGTTTGCAAAGCTCGGAAAATGGGGCAGAAAACACATTGGCGGCAAGGCAGGCAAAATACTGCCCACATCACTTGCCACCTTCATAGTTTATTTTGTGATCGGCATGTGGCACGGTGCAAACTTCCGCTACATTGCCTTCGGTCTATGGAACGGAATACTTATAACCTCCTCCCTGCTGCTTGAGAGCCGCTACTACGCCCTGCGGCAACGCCTGCAAATTCCGGATGACAGCCGCTGGCTGCACGCGTTCAGGCTGTGCAGGACACTATTACTGGTATTTATCGGGCGCTATCTTACACGCGCGCCAAGCTTTCTGGTCGCTGTGGACATGCTCTGGCGCACAGTCAGCGATATAAGGATATACGAGCTGTGGAACGGAGTTTTCGCCTCGCTCGGCATGAGTCTGGCAGACCTCATAATTATACTCGCCGGCATGGCTATAGTCCTGCTGCTTGAGCTTTATCAGGAGCGCGGGGGGCGTGTCCGCGATACACTTGCGAATCAAAAGCCGTTGGTGCAGTGGCTTGCAATCATACTGCCGCTCGGCACTCTGCTTTTGCTTGGACTCATGCGTGAGGGCTACACCGCGGCTGAGTTCATATACAAACAGTTCTGAGAAAGGAGCCGTCATGTCTGCAAAAAAGTGGTTTTTCATTTTCATCGGCACATGCCTGCTTCTGGCCCTGCTCGTCATGGCGGTCAATGTACTTGTTGACCCCTTTGGTGTGTTTGGCGACAGGCTTTTCGACTGGTACTCCTTCAACGAGACGAATAACCCGCGCGTGGCTAAAACAGTATATCTAGGCAGTGAGCATGATAGCTACGACTCGTATATAATTGGTGCATCCTCCTCCAGCTCGTTTCCGGTGGAGGCTGCAAACAATTATTTCGGCGGCAGCTTCTTTAACCTCTTCGGCTACGGCTCTGATATTCAAGATGCCGAACAGAACTGTGAATACATCCTGGAGAACTACGAGGTCAAAAACATAATCTTATGCTTCTACCTCTCCGGTGCCGAAAACTACGGCTACGAGTCCGATCCGCTCACGGGCAGCATGCATGCGCTCGTCTCCGGTGAGAGCAAGCCGGTCTTCTATGCCCGCTATCTCTTCGCAAATCTGAACTATTCTATGAGCAAAATATCGGCGAGTTTTAAGGATACCTACCTGTCGCAGAGCTTCGATGTTTTCAATATCAAAACCGGCTCGTATGACAAGCTCGCGCGTGACACCGAGCCTATTAATTCTCTGGATGAATACGTCGCGAAGAGCCAGTACTCGATTTTTTCTGACTATCCACACTACGCACGCACTCTGGCGGCGGCTGATTCCTGCCTTGAGGGAATTGCGCACATACGCGACATGTGCGCGGATGCCGGCGTGACGCTGACAGTCATATGTGCGCCTGTATATTACGAGGACTTTGTAAACTACGACAAGGCGGAGGTTACAGACTTCTTCACCCGTCTTGCGGACATCACCCCCTATTGGGACTTCACGATGAGCAGCATCAGCTTTGAGCCGAGATATTTCTACGATGCGACGCACCTTCGCAATGACGTGGGCAGCATGGCTCTTGCACGTGTCGCAGGAGATGATAGCATCTATATCCCTGAAGATTTTGGCTGCTATGTCACGCCTGAAAACGCGATTGAGCACACCTTGGGTCTCTGGGATGCCAAGCCAACTGACGAGAGCAATTATACGAGTGAGCTGACCGTTGTCATGTATCACAGTTTCACAGACTGGGACGGAGACGATCTCAATGTCACGCCTGAGCGCTTTGCCCAACAGCTCGACGCACTGGCAGACGCAGGATACACCACTGTTTCACTTGCCGAGCTTGTCGATTACGTCAATTGCGGCGGCGAACTTCCGAAAAAGCCCTTGCTCATCACCTTTGACGACGGCTACCTCACAAACTATGACTACGCCTGGCCCATTCTCGCCGAGCGCGGCATGAAGGCGGTCATATTTTCAGTCGGCGCTACAATGGGCTCTGACACCTACAAGGACACGGGTCAGGCCATAAACCCGCACTTCACAATCGAGCAGGCAAACGAGATGATCAGCTCCGGCGTCATCGAGATTGGCTCGCACACCTATGACATGCATCAGGCGGCACAGTACGAGTCCGGTGCCGTGCGCGACACGGTTCTGCCCCTGCCCGCGGAGAGTGAGGGCGATTATATTGAGGCACTGCGAGCTGATATCGCGGCTTATAATGAAAATATCGCCTCCAAACTCATCTCCCCCATCCTCGCCTTCTCCTACCCGCATGGCGACTTCACCGAGCTGTCAGAGGCTATACTCCACGAGAACGGCATAGCCGTCACAGTCACCACGACAAACGGGATTAACACCGTCATTCGCGGTCTGCCGCAGAGCCTGCTTCAGCTCTATCGCTTCGCCGTATCCGGTGAACAAACGGGAGCCGAGGTTGTGGCGATGATCAGTAAATAAAAAGGCAAAAAAGAACCGGTCGATGCATTAGCATCGACCGGTTCTTTTTTGTCAGCCAATATCAAGCTCCTCGCCGTACAGGCGGTGAATATTTTCAAGAGCCGTCGTCATGTCCAGATACACCGCATCGTTTATAAACTGCCAGGGTGTGCCCGAATCATAGGAGTTTATTGCGGCGTGAAGGTCTACCATGCGGTAGTGCCAGCCGTAGTCATTGATGTTGTAATCGTAGAGGTCAGCCATGTAAATCGGCTTATATCCGGCTGAGGAAATCCAGGTCTCTCCGGTGTCGGTATCCTTTGTCAGCTCTATATCGACGATCGCGGATATATCCGTGTATTCGTCGTTCTGACAGGAGAGCATGTTGCCCAGACTGTAGCAGATAAATCCGGTTTTCTTGTTGCCGTCTATATCCGTGACCTCGCGCAACTCCATGGGCTGAGGAACACGGCAGTGCCCGCCGATGATTATATCTGCGCCCTGTTCAAACAGGTGGTCAGCCAGCTCATATTGCAGATCCGAGGGCGTGGTCGCAAACTCGGTACCCCAGGACATAAACACGAAGATCGCATCAGCACCGGATTGGCGAGCTGCCGACATGTCGGCATTTATGAGCTCATAATCCACATCCGTGCCCGCACCGAGGTAATCGCTCGTGCAGATGCTTGCTGCATACTCGAAACCTGATACAGGAACACCGTTTGTATCGCAGGTGTAGGACAAAAACGCAACGCTTATGCCCTTAATATCTGCAAGAGTCATGTTTCCGGCAGTCCGCTCCTCCTCGGAGCGATAGGTGCCGACGTGCCCAAGCTCTGCCTCCTCAAGCGTATCAAGAGTATAGTCGATGCCGTCCTTGAAAGAGTCAGCACAGTGGCTGGTGGCAGTGTTCACGAGATTAAACCCGACTTTTTTAATAGATTCAGCCAGCTGAACCGGGGACTTGAACAGCGGATACGCCGTGTAGCTTGTCCCGGTATTGAAGGTGGTGACGAGTGAGCAGACAGCGTAGTCTGACTCGGCTATGTAGTCCTTGAGAATTCCGAAAATCGGCGTGTAGTCGTAGCCGCTGCCGGTGTTAGCCTCGGAATTGAGTCCGGTGTGCATAACGATGTCGCCGCCGATGGCAATAGTGGCGCTGGCAGTGTTTACATGTTCGTGTGTGGGCTCCACAGTCGGCTCGGGAGTTTCGGTCACCGGGGCCGCGCTCGGCGTGGGCGTTGGCGTCTCCTTCGGCTCTGACGAGCGGGCAACTGAGGCTATTATTACCGCGCCTATGACGAGGACAATAACAGCGGCGAGCATAATCAAAAGCATTTTAAATTTTCTGTTCATATCAACATTCCTTTGTGTGAAGGTCGAGCCATATTGTAACATAATTTGACCATAACAGCAATGCTTTTCAAACGGCACTCTCATGTGATATAATGCCAGCATGAAAATTTTAGTTAAAAATGAGATACATGAGGCCACTTTCAGCGGCCTTACCTCTGAGGGTCTTGGCGTATGCCGCATAGATGGCCGAGCAGTGTTCGTGAAGGGCGCACTGCCGGATGAAACTTGGACTGTGCGGATAACTAAGGTCGCACGCTCCGCCGTGTTTGCGCGCGGCGAGGAGCTGCTCTCCCCCGCCCCAGAGCGCAGAGAGCCGGTGTGTCCGCACTTTGGGCTCTGCGGCGGCTGTGCCACGATGCACATGAGCTATGAGGCGGAGCTGCGCCACAAGCTCGAACGCGTGAACGATGCCTTCCGGCGCATCGGTGGACTTTCACTCCAGGCGGAGACTATCATCCCCTCGGACAATATCGAGGGCTACCGCAACAAGGCGAGCTATGCCGTTGGCGAGCGCAACGGAGAGGCCGTCAGCGGCTTCTACCGCAGTGCCAGCCACGACATTGTCGCCACCGAGCGTTGCTATCTCCAGAGCCGAAGCTCGGACGCCTGCGCAGACGCGGTCCGTGAATGGATGAACTCGCGCCGCATACCGGCCTACAATCCCGATACCGGGCGCGGTGCTGTGCGGCATGTGTTCACCCGTACAGCAAGGGACGGAGCTATTGTCTGCTGCCTTGTCTCAGCCGAGGGCTTTGGCGCAAATACCTCAACGCTTGTGGACTTTCTGCGCGCGGCCTGCCCCCAGCTTTCGGGAATCGTGCTAAACATTAATAAGGCCAAAGGTAACACAGTTCTCGCAGGAGATTTCTATACGCTGTGGGGTTCTGACATGCTTACGGACGTGCTCTGTGGGCACAGCTTTGCCATCGCGCCACAGGCGTTTTATCAGATCAATCCCCCGCAGGCGGAGCGGCTCTACGCTCTTGCGCTCGAGTTTGCCGCGCCCTCGGCTGACAGGACCGTCCTCGATTTATATTGCGGCGCGGGGACGATCAGCCTTTGTCTTGCCGAGAAGGCAGGCCGCGTAATAGGCGCGGAGATAGTCCCGCAGGCGATTGAGAACGCTCGTGAAAACGCCTCGCGCAATGGCATAACTAATGTTGAGTTCATATGTGCCGATGCCGGCGAAGCGGCGCAGGAGCTTCTCAGCCGAGCTGTTGCGCCGGAGGTGGTCGTCGTCGATCCACCGCGCAAGGGCATGTCCCCCGATGCGATCGAGGCAGTTGCCGCTATGTCGCCCGAGCGCGTTGTGTATGTTTCCTGTGATCCTGCCACCCTCGCCCGCGACCTCGCAATCTTCAAGTCGCTGGGCTATGTCGCACAAAGGGCAAGGGCTGTGGACATGTTCCCGAGAACAATGCACGTTGAGACGTGCGTACTTTTGTCCCACAAAAATTC
>CAZHUG010000067.1:0-10154 GCA_964535405.1 uncultured Oscillospiraceae bacterium
GCTGGGTGTTGGATTTTTCTGCTCTGAAGGTCGGGCCGAAGGTATACACATCGCCGAAGGCCATGGCGAAGTTTTCGGCATTGAGCTGTCCGGAAACCGTAAGCCCGGTCTCCTTGCCGAAGAAATCATGAGAGTAATCAACATTGCCGTCCTCGTTAAGAGGAGGGTTGGCGGCGTCGAGCGTCGTTATCCTGAACATCTCGCCCGCACCCTCGCAGTCAGAGCCGGTCACAATGGGAGTATGGACATACATAAAGCCCCGCTCCTGGAAAAACTCGTGGATAGCCGCCGCAGCGACGCTACGGACGCGGTACACGGCTGAAAACAGGTTTGTCCTCGGACGCAGATGCTGGATATTGCGCAGAAATTCGATGCTGTGGCGCTTCTTCTGCAGGGGATAATCCGGCGTGGATGTGCCCTCCACGCAGATCTCCGAAGCCTTGAGCTCAAATGCCTGTTTTGCATCTGGTGTAAGTCTGAGAACGCCCCGTACTATGAGTGCGGCGCCCACGTTCTGGTGCGCGATCTCATCGTAATTATTGAGGGAGCCCCTTTCAAAAACTATTTGCAGGCCCTTATGGCTAGAGCCATCATTAAGCTCGATGAAGCCAAAATTCTTCATGTCCCTCACAGTCCTGACCCAACCGCATACGGTCAGCTCCTGACCATCAAACGCGGAGGGCTCGGCGTAGATACCCGAGATTCTTTGCCTTTTCACGTTGGCACCGTTCCTTTCCATAAGATTAATTTACAACTTTCTGTTGTTTGAGTCGTATTGTTGTATTATACTCACATCTATACAGTATTTCAATACTTTTATAAACGGAGGTTGACAATGAGCCGAATCTACAGTGACTTCACGGAGCTTATAGGCGAAACTCCACTCGTTATGCTCTCTCGTTTTGCGCCTGGCATGTGCATTGCGGCGAAGCTTGAGCGAAATAACCCCGCCGGAAGCTCCAAGGATAGAGTCGCTTTGTCCATGATCCTCGACGCGGAGGCGAGCGGCGCTCTTGCTCCTGGCGGCATGATTATCGAGCCGACAAGCGGCAACACCGGCATCGGCATCGCGGCTTGCGCCGCCGTTTTGGGCTATAGAGCCGTCATAGTCATGCCGGACACTATGAGTGTTGAGCGCATGAAGCTCATCGCGGCCTACGGTGCCGAGATTGTCATGACCCCCGGCGCCGAGGGTATGGCCGGCGCTGTGGCAAAAGCAGAGCAGATTAAGCTCGAGAACCACGGCAGCATTGTCGCCGGTCAGTTTTATAACCCCGCCAATCCGGCGGCACACTACAGCGGCACAGGGCCGGAAATTTGGCGCGACACAGCCGGACAGGTCGATATTTTCGTCGCCGGAGTCGGCACGGGCGGCACAGTCAGCGGGGTCGGGCGATATTTGAAGGAGCAGAGGGGCGATATCCGCATTGTCGCAGTTGAGCCTGCCTCCTCCCCGCTTCTGTCCGAAGGCCGCGCAGGCGCGCACGCCATACAGGGCATCGGCGCAAACTTTGTGCCGGAGGCGCTTGACCGGAGCGTCGTTGACGAGTATTTCTGCGTCACGGACGAGGATGCCCTCGCCGCCATGCGCGAGCTTGCCGGAACCGAGGGGCTTTTGTGCGGCGTGTCCTCAGGCGCTGCCGCCTTCGCGGCGCGTCAGCTCGCAGCCAGGCCGGAAAATGCGGGAGCGCTCATCGTCTGCCTTCTGCCCGACACCGGCGAGCGATATCTGAGCATCATGTGACAGGAGAGAGATAATGAAAAAGCTAATGTTCATCGTAAACCCCGTCTCCGGCCGGGGTATGTATAAAAACGGCCTGGGTGAGGCCTTGCGAGTATTGCACTCGGCGGGCTATCTGCCAACCCTGTACTTCACCACCCGCGCCGGAGAGGCGGTTGAGCTTGCCGCGAAACACGGCGGGAACTACGACACAGTTTGCTGCATGGGCGGCGACGGCACACTCTCGGACGTTGTGACAGGACTCATGCAGATTCCCTCGCCGCCGCCGATCGGCTATTTCCCGCTTGGCACGGCAAACGACGTGGCAAGCACCCTGAAGCTACCCAAAAACGACCCCGTCACGGCGGCAAAGCTCATCGCACAGGGTGAGCCTGTCCCCTGGGACGTGGGCACCTTGGGCGAAGGCTACTTCACCTACGTCGCCGCCTTCGGCGCGTTCACGGATGTCAGCTATGAGACCCCGCAGCAGTCCAAGCACGCGCTTGGTCAGCTGGCGTATCTGCTTGAGGGCATGAACCGCCTGCCGCGTCTGCCGCATTACAGGGTCAGGGTCGAGCTTGACGATGGCAAAGTCCTCGATGACGATTACATCTTCGGCGGTGTCACAAACTCCACCTCCGTCGCAGGCATGGTCAAGCTGCCAGAGAGCTTTGTCAGTCTTGACGACGGCCTGTTCGAGGTCTCGCTCGTGCGCTATCCCGGCTCGCTGATTGATCTGAACACGCTCATGGGCGAGGTCGTCAGTCAGAACTACGACGGCAAGTTTTTTAGTATAGCCAAGTCGAGCCGGGTACGCTTCACCTTTGAGGAGCCTGTGCCCTTCACCCGTGACGGTGAGCCCGGGGGAAGCTTCGCGGACATCACTATCGAAAACAAAAACCGCGCGATAAGCATTATCGCATAATAAAAACCGGCAGGCCAGAAACGGTCTGCCGGTTTTTATTATGCCTGTCCAAAGCGGGGGATATTCGCACATCACTGTCCGCGCCATTTCCGCAATCTGCCCAGGGGCAGGGCATCCTTGACGCTGCTCATATACTCCTTTATGAGCAGCTCCATGGAATCTGTGAAGAACTGCCGCTGCTCAGCATCACTCAAAAGGTCTCGCGCAACGCCCAGCGCCTTGCGAAGCTTTTGCTCGGTCAGATCCGTCAGTGTCACGGCACCTGTTGCCTGCAGCGCGTCAAAGATGGTGTCGATGAGCGTCTGCCTTTTATCTACGCTCAGATTATCCGCCCAGCCGTGCACAGCCTGCTTGAAAATTCGGCTGCTGAGCGAAAATTCCTCACTGCGCACAAAGCTCGTGCCCATAATCTTCCAGGTGAAGCCGTTGTGAGCCGATATGCCCGTCTCGCTGCTCTCCACAATTTCAAAATCGTCATCGTTGTACAGGAGCACGCCCACAAACGAATGCTGCGGCACGAGCGTGCGCACCCTGTCTTTTATACGCAGGTAGCCGGGATGGGCGGACATGGGCTGTCTGAAGCCCGGGCCGTCGTTGTTAAACACCTCAATTATCCGTTCTTGAAGCTCCGGCGGGTTATTCATCGCGGCATAGACCGCGAGATTTCCGCCCTTGGAGTGCCCTCCTATGTAGAGCGAGCGCGGATATTTCCAGCCCGCACGCAAAAGATACGCAGCCGCGTCAGCCTGGGCAGGCACAGTCTCCCTCGTGCCCATGTTGAAGTCTTCCTTCCAGCCGATTATGTTATCGTCGGTTCCGCGAAATGCGACATAGTGCGTCCCGTCCGGCAGGGCGATGGTCATGGCGGAAAACTGCTCCTCACACAGAGCGTCCACGTGGTTTACGTAGTCGCAGAGCTTAAGACCGGAATATCGCTCGGACGCTGCCATATTCCGCATCATGGTGACAGAGCCGGCAGCCAGCATCAGACCCAGGCGCTTGTCCTCCTCACCATATTTCTCTAAATAAGCGCGCGTTGCATCCGGCAGGTCAATGCTGCCGTCAGTCGGAATAATGCCCGTGAAATCAAGACTTGTCAGCTTGCACAGGGCAAGATTATCCACCTCGTTGAAGGGCGAGAGCGCGAAGGAAAGGTCGCCCCGCCAGTCGATATAATCCACAAGGTTCGCCATGTCTTGCGTCCTTCCTAAAAGCCATCTATGGCGCGGCGCATATATGGGTTATAGCTGCGCTCATAGCTCATGCTGCTGGCCTCGGCGTGACCGGGATACACCTCGTAGTCACCGGGAAGCTCCGCAAGCTTTTTGAGCGAGTTGAGCTCCTGCACCATATCTCCTCCGGGAAAATCCGTGCGCCCGCAGGAACCGCGAAACAGCGTGTCACCGGAGAAAAGCGCCTCAGCGCAGACATAGCACAAACCTCCGGGCGTGTGACCGGGTGTCTCGATAACACGCAAAGCAAGCGAGCCGACCTTAATTTCGTCACCCTCGGAGACAAACACAGTGCCCTCGGGAGCCTTGAAGCCGCGACCGGAAGCGCCAAAGGCGAGGTTCACGTCCCCCCGGCTCATATAGACCGTCGCGCCAGTCTCCTCAAAGACAGACGCCAGCGCACCGACGTGGTCAAAATGTGCGTGGGTGAGCAAAATAGCCTTGCAACTCAGCTTATTCGACTCTATATAGTTCATGATAGTGTTCGACTCGGCACCGGGATCGATCACGGCGCAGTCGAGGCTGCTCTCGTCAGTGACGATATAACAGTTAGTTTCCAAATGCCCGACGGGCAGGGTTTTTATAAGCATTACAGCTCCTCCGTATCAAGAAATATGGTAACCGGTCCGTCGTTCACGGAATGCACCTGCATATCCGCGCCAAACTCACCTGTTTCAGTTTTAAAGCCGCGAGCGCGGCACTCCGATATCACGAGCTCATACAGCGGCACCGCCGTTTCCGGCCTCGCCGCCTTTGAAAAGCCCGGACGACGGCTTTTAGCGTCCGCATAGAGCGTAAACTGACTTATAATAAGCAGTTGCGCGCCCGCATCCGCGGGATTCACGTTCATCTTCCCGGCCTCATCCTCGAAGACTCTCATACCGCAGATTTTATCTGCGATTTTTATCGCCTGCGCCTCGGCATCATCCATATGAACGCCCAGCAAAACGAGAAAGCCCTGTCCTATTTCGCCCCTAATCTGCCCATCTATGGAAACGGAAGCCGAGCTCACTCTTGTCACTACCGCCCTCATGAGCTCACTCTCCTGACCTCTATAACGCCACGTATTGCGTTGAGGCGGTTGACGATTACGCGAAGCTCCTCCAGATCACGGACCTCCACAGTGACCGCGGCGGTGGACTGGTCGTTGCCCACGTCACGGGCGGACAAAGTGCGCACTTTGGCGTTGAGCGCATTCAATATGGTCGCGATGTCCATGATGAGACCCGAGCGCTCCTTTGCAAGAATGTGAAGCGTGGTGATATACAGATCAGTCGTGGACTCCGCCCAGGATACATCTATCCAGCGCCCGTCGGCACCCGTGGACAATCGCTGTTTGAGGTAGTTCTGGCAGTCCGTGCGGTGGATTGAAACGCCGTTGCCTCGCGTGATGAAGCCAATAATATCGTCGCCCGGCACAGGTGTGCAGCATTTGGAAAATTTAATTAGGCAATTATCGAGGCCCTCAACCAATACGCCGTGGACGGCCTTTATCGGCCGCGTGCTGCGCCTTTCAGCCTGCTCGTTTACCTTGTCGAGAACCGTGCGCTTGTCGGGCTTCTTGTTTTTCGAAACCTCTTCCTTTATCCTGTTCACCGCGCGGGTGGCGGTCTGTCCGCCATAGCCGATGGCGGCATAAAGATCCTCCAGTGACGCCACATAGAGTTTTTTGAGCAGGGTCGGAAGCACCTCATCGGCTGTTACATCCGACATGCTTATGCCGTTGCGCCGGAGCTCAGACTCAAACATTTCGTGTCCGCGCTGGATGTTCTCGTCGCGCTTCTCACGCTTAAACCACTGTTTAATCTTGGTTCTGGCACCGCCGCTCTTCGCCAGGCTCAGCCAGTCACGGCTCGGTCCCGGCGCGGATTTGGAGGTACGGATTTCGACGATATCGCCGTTTTGCAGTATATGGTCGAAGGTGACGATGCGGCCGTTCACCGATGCGCCCACCATCGCGTTGCCGACGCCGGAGTGTATCGCGTAGGCAAAGTCAATCGGCGTCGCGCCCGCAGGCAGGTTTATAACATCGCCGCCGGGTGTGAAGACGAAAACCTCGTCTGCAAACATGTCTATCTTCAGGTCATGCACGAACTCCTGCGCGTCAGTTTCCTGCTGCGCCTCAAGCAGTCTGCGAACCCATGCAAACTTCTCTTCGTCCCCGTCCTTCACGCCCTGCTCGCCGGACTTATACTTCCAGTGCGCCGCAACACCGTATTCCGCGGTCAGATGCATGTCCCAGGTGCGTATCTGAACCTCAAAGGGTATGCCCTCGGAGCCGATGACCGTGGTGTGAACACTCTGGTAGCCGTTGGGCTTGGGGGTCGAGATATAGTCCTTGAACCTGCCGGGAACGGGCTTGAACATGTCGTGTATCACGCCCAGAGCATTGTAGCAGTCGGATACATTATCCACAATCACGCGGAAGGCGCACAGATCGAAAATACCGTTGATGTCGAGCTGCTGCGCATACATCTTGCGGTATATGCTGTAGATATGCTTAATCCTGCCGTAAACCGTGGAGGCGACACGCTCCTCCTCCATGCGGCTTTGAATCTGGTTCTCCATCTTGTCCATGAAGCTGCGCAGGGTTTCCATGCGCACGTCAAGAGTCTGTGTAATCTCGCGATAGCCCTCGCGATCCAAGTAGTACAAGGACAGATCCTCAAGCTCCCACTTGATCTTCTGCATTCCGAGCCGGTGGGCTATTGGCGCATAAATCTGCATGGTCTCGGCAGATTTTATTAGCTGCTTCTCCTGACTCTGATAGTCCATGGTTCGCATATTGTGTAGTCTGTCGGCTATTTTAATGAGAATAACGCGGATGTCCTTCGCCATGGCCAGGAGCATTTTACGCAGGTTCTCCGCCTGCTCCTCCTCGTGGCTTGTGTACTGAACGCGGGTCAGCTTGGTGACGCCCTCCACGATGTCCGCCACAGTGGAACCAAAGTGCTTTTTTACTTCCTCATACGTCGCCGGTGTGTCCTCTATAATATCATGCAGCAGCGCCGCGACAACAGAGTCCTCGTCCAGGCCCTGCTCCGCAATTATCCCCGCCGTTGCGATACAGTGGGTGACATAGGGCGAACCGTCTCTCCTCTTCTGCTGTGCGTGGGAGTCTCGCGCCCAATCATACGCCGCACGCACGCGGCCCATATCCATGGTTATATTGCCGGCTGAAATTTTTTCCTCAAGGATTCTCCAGCAGGCCTCAGGGTCCATCTTGTTCTCCAACATTTTGCCGCCCATATGATCACCTCCTATCAATAATTTTTTGTCTTATTCCGCGCAGCCTGACAACCAGCGGATGGCTGTCTAAATCAACCTTACCGGCAGTTTTTTGTGTCTCCACACGTATGCGCCCATCTTTGCGCTGAATTGAAATCAGCTCCTTGTCCCGCATTACGCGCAGACAGACCAGCAGCTTCGCCGGATGCATGCCGCCCGGCCTCCAGCCGAGAATTGAGCCGAGCTCGCCGCCGGCAACGCCGCCGCGCCGCTCAAGCCAACGCCAGACATGCACAAAGTCACTGCGCAGCGGACACAAATCCGCCGCATCCCAGCCAGGCGGCTCTTTGCCGTCCAAAACCTGACGGCAGAGCGGCAGGGTGTCCGCCTGCCGGACATCTGTCACGAGAAGCTGCACCGAGCGCTTTCCGCGATACTCGTTTATCTGAGGATAGAAGGCGACATCGATCCTGTCTCCCGCCCTTGCACCGAGCTCAGACTCCCTGCGCGAGAAAAGAACGCAGGAGAAGCTGGCTCCACCCTTGGAGAGCGTGAGTCTCAGGTGCTTGCCTCCGCCCATGGGAAACACGCGCTCTAAAAGCACGTCGCTTATGCAGAGCGTCGGTCTCGGGTTGCCACTGCCGAACGGCTCTAAAAGCTCCAAAGACTCAACACATTTCATACTGAGCAACGCCGGGTCATCTATGCTCATGTCGCAGCAGAGCGAATTTTCCGCCAGAGGCGGCTGCTTGCTGTAATACTCATCAAGCGCACGGCGAAAGGCATCCACATTCTCCCGTCTGATGGAGAGTCCTGCCGCGAGCGCATGCCCGCCGAAGCCCTCCAGCCACTGGGAGCAGTTTGCCAGCGCGTCAAACAGGTTGAAGCCGCCGAAGCTGCGGCAGGAGCCCTTTCCGCTGTCACCGTCAAGGCAGATCATGACGGCGGGCAGAGAATATTCCTCGGCCAGTTTCGAGGCAGCTATGCCGACGACGCCCTGATGCCAGTTTTCAGCAGCTAGCACAATCGGCGAGCTCGGCGGCGCGGCATTGAGCATCGCACGGGCCTCCTGCCAGATGTCATGCTCCAGCGCCTGACGCTCGCGGTTCAAGCGGCAGAGCTCGGCAGAAAGGCTTGCCGCCTCCTGCTCGTCCCTCGTCAGCAGCAGCTGCACCGCCACGTCCGCATTGCCCAGCCGTCCGGCTGCGTTTATTCGCGGCGCTATCGTGAAGCCAACCGCAGAGGCGCTCATGCGCCGGTTCTGGGCCCCGGCCTCCAATATCAGGGCACGTATGCCCGGTCTTGGCGATTTTATGAGCTTTTCCATTCCGCGACGGACTATGTATCGGTTTTCGCCCACAAGCGGCATCACATCAGCCACCGTGCCGGTCGCGATGAGATCTGCGTATTCCTCCAGAACGGACTGGGCATCACCCTCGACCGCGCATAGGAGTTTGAACGCCACACCCACCCCGGCCAGGCCGTCATCTGGATACAGGCAGTCCGGACGCTTGGGATCGACCACCGCAATCGCCTGCGGCAGTTCGCCTGTTCCGCATTCGTGGTGGTCGGTTATTACCATATCCATGCCCAGCGAGCTGGCATACAGCGCCTCCTCGCGGGCAGTAATTCCACAGTCCACAGTAATTATGAGAGTTGCACCCTGTGCCTTTATTGTGTCCATTGCCGCGCAGTTCAGACCATAGCCCTCATCCAGACGGTCAGGAATATAGGGGTTGCAGGCAAGCCCCTTGGCTCGCAGCCAGCTCGTGACAAGGCAGGCGGAGGTTATTCCGTCCACGTCATAGTCGCCGAACACCGCCACGGTCTCACGTCTGTCTATCGCCTGCCGCACGCGCTGCGCCGCCTGCTCCATTCCGGCAAGCAGCATCGGGTCATGCAGCTCGTCATCACCGCCGTATATGAACTTTTTCGCCGACTCAGGCTCCACAAAGCCCCGGCACGCCAGAAGGGCTGCCAATAGCGGCGAAAACCCCGCCCCCGTGAGAGCGGCGGGAATCTCAACCGGCCCCTCAGGCAGCTTCCATTGCTTGTATTTCATCCTTTGCTCCTAATTAATTTTAATACATCATTATATCCATTTTTCGTTACATTCGCAAGAGCTAATAAACTTGACATCTACCCCCCTTAAGTGATAACATATTTCCGCATCAAAGGTGGACCACATATCCTACGCAAAATGGCTCATTTCTGTGCGGCGCAAGTCGGTGTGGCGGAACAGGCAGACGCAAGGGATTTAAAATCCCTCGAGGGCAACCTTGTACCGGTTCGATCCCGGTCACCGGCACCAAAAAATCCTCTAAGCTGCGAAACCCGCATGATTAGAGGATTTTCTATTTTATCCAAGACTCACCCGGGCTCGAGCTGTTAAGGAGGTAAAGGTTTATGAATGAAGCTTTGCTATTTCCCAATAGATCGTTATTCCGTGAGTGGTTGTGTAAAAACGGAGCAAGCAGTCAAGGCGTATGGCTGCTTTTTGGTAAAAGAGGCGGGCCGCTGACACTTACGTCCATGGACGCTCTGGAGGAAGCCCTGTGCTTCGGCTGGATCGATGGACAAATGCAAAGTATCGACAGCACAAAATATAAGAAATATTTTGCCCGGCGCACAGAAAACAGCAAGTGGTCGGACAAGAACAAGGCGCTTGTTGCAAAGCTTGAAGGGCAGGGAGTAATGACCGATTACGGCAGGAAAAAAATTGCCGAAGCTAAGAAGAACGGTCAGTGGGATGCAGCGAAAGCTCCCGCGATTTCAGATGAGCAAATAGCATTTTTATCTCGTTTGTTAATGAAACACGAGCCGGCTTATACTAATTTTCAGGCAATGTCCCCATCTGTGCAAAGGACTTATACGCGGGCGTATTTTGACGCAAAAACAGACAGCGGTCGAGACAGCCGTTTGTCCTGGATGATTCAACGCCTCAACAAGAATCTAAGGCCCATGTAACAGGCAAAACAAGGCACTGCTCATCTTGAGCAGTGCCTTTTCTTATAGAACCTCAGCCGCGCAGCGCTTCAATCATCTCATC
>CAZHUG010000068.1:0-6208 GCA_964535405.1 uncultured Oscillospiraceae bacterium
GGGCAAACGGATACAGAACGGTATCCATAATTCAGGCAGCATTGACCGCGCTGTTATTCATAAGCCTGCCGCTTTGGAAGGCTCAAAATAATAAGCAGGCCGATGAGCAGTGCGCCCCGCCTGCACTCAAGTTTTCAGCCGTGCTTAAAATAAAGGGCGTCAAGAACATCCTTCTGGCGTTTTTTGCCTATTGCGGGCTTGAATCCACAACGGGACTCTGGGCAAGCAGCTATCTTGTTTTAGCCCGCGGTGTAGGAGCTCAGCGGGCCGCGAGCTATGCTTCGTTCTTCTTTCTCGGCATCACGCTCGGGCGTCTTTTGTCCGGCTTTTTTGCAGATAAGCTGGGCGATAAGAGGATGATTAAAATCGGCTTGTCGGTGATACTTGTCGGCATCGCGGCGCTTTGGGCACCGCTTGAAACAAACCTGCTCGGCTTATGCGGCCTCGTCATCATCGGGCTGGGCTGCGCGCCTGTATATCCATCGATTATCCACTCAACTCCGGCAAACTTCGGCGCGGAAAACTCGCAAGCCATCGTGGGCATACAGATGGCGAGCGCCTACACCGGCTCAACGCTCATACCGCCGCTCTTCGGACTCATCGCCGATAAAGTTAACATTGGACTTCTTCCGCCGTTTCTTCTAATTTTTGCTCTGATTATGATGGTCATGACAGAGAGATTGAACCGGAGTGTTTCAGCCTGACTGTGAAAAGTAATACGCCTCTCAAATACAAACTGTCGCCGCAAAGATAAGCTTTGCGGCGACAGCCATATTAAAACAGCTTATATTTAAATCAGCTCTCCGCCCTCTTCGGCATCAGCTTCGCAACCGCGATGCACAGCAGGAAGGTGAGCAGCATGTCAGGCAAGGTGTTTCCAAGCGGTATATCAAGCTGCATCAACAGCCGGTATATGACAAATCCGATGAACCATACTGCCAGATTTGACACAGAGAAGCCAAGCTGGAAATTATCACGCTTGAGCACGAAATAGTCCGCAAGTTGAACTGCAATCATCGGCGCAAACACAGAGCCGATAAGATAGAGGAAGCCTGTGATATCGTCCATCGGGAAGAGTATAGCCGCCACAGTTCCGACGACTGTCACGACAATTGCAACCCACTTGGCATTGAGCTTTTTCGACAGCGACTCACTGGAGATGCCCGCGGACAGCGCGTCCATGAAGGTTGTCGTCACGGTGGAGAGCACCAGAATGACGAGTGCCGCGATGCCGAGCCCCGCCTTTACCATGATCATCGCAATGTCATACTCGCCCGTGTAGATCGCAGCGCCCATGCCGATGACATACATCCAGCAGGATGTGAAGCCATAAACTAGTGTACTCGTCATAGCGCCCGCAAAGGGCTTTTCCGCCTGCCTTGTGTAGTCGCTTATGAGCGGCATCCAGGACAGCGGCATGGCAACTGCAAGTTCAACGGCCGCGCCAAAGCTTATCGCCTCGCCCAGGCCCCCGCCGCTCGTCTCGCCGCTTGAGAAAATGACCTTGCACAGCACAAGCGTAAGAATAAACAGCGCCGCCATTGCGATTTTATTTATAGGCCCAAGGTTCGTGATCCCGACAAGAATCCACAGGAGTATCAGCACACCGATAACCACGCACCAGACCCACATATCCACGTCGAAGATGCCTCTCACGGCGAGAGCCCCGTCATAGATCATTATGGATGTCCAGCCCACAAGCTGGAGCACGTTGAGTGCGCAGAACAGAAGTCCGCCCTTCTGACCGAAGCTCATTTTGACAGTTTCCATGGCACTGCGTTCGGTTCTTGCGCCTATGTATCCCGCGAAAAACAGCATGGTGCAGCCGATTATATGCCCGATAATGATTGCGGCAAGTCCCTTTGACATGCCGAGCGGCGCAAAATACGCGCCCGTCATGATTTCGGCTATTGAGACCGCTGCACCGAACCAGATCAGTCCGTTTTGAAAGCTCGTCGTCTTTTTCATCCATTTACCTGCCTGCGGTGCCCGGGCTTGAGGTCATAGGCGTGATCTAAAGGGCCGGAGCCCTTGCCGAGATCAAGCTGGGCCTCCAGTGCCCCGGAGATATAGGCCTTCGCTTTGCTGACAGAGTCCACTAACGAATAACCCCTGGCAAGAAATGACGCAATCGCCGATGAGAGCGTACAGCCCGTACCGTGAGTGTTCGGGTTGTCGATTCTGCGGCCCTTGAACCAGCTCGCCTCGCCCCCCTTCCAGAGAACGTCGTTTGCATCGTTGAGCTGATGCCCGCCCTTGCACAGCACGGCGCAGCCATAGCGCTCTGAAATACGCTTTGCCGCCTCTAGCATGTCGTCGGCAGACTTAATGCTCATCTCCGCGAGAATTTCAGACTCAGGTATATTGGGCGTGGCGACAAGCGCAAGCGGCAGCAGCTCATGAACCATGCTGACTATCGCGTCGTCCTTCAGGAGCTTGGAGCCGGAGGTGGAGACCATAACAGGGTCCAGCACAACGTTCCGCGCGCCGTACAGGCGAAGCTTTTCGGCAATGACCGTGATAAGTTCTGCGTTCGAAACCATGCCAATCTTGACCGCATCAGGAAAAATATCGGTAAAAATTGCATCCAGCTGCTTAGCCAGAAACGGAGGATTGACCTCCAAAATGTCTGTAACGCCGGTAGTATTCTGGGCAGTTAAAGCCGTTATGGCGCTCATGGCGAACACGCCATTCATCGTCATGGTTTTAATATCTGCCTGGATGCCGGCGCCTCCGCTGGAATCACTTCCAGCGATTGTCAATGCTGTTTTCATAAGAATCCCCTTTCATTTTCAGCAAATGTTTTTATATAGCGACGCAAGGTGGTGCCCCCAATGCGCCGCTTGAAAACAGCCTGTGCAGGCCGTATTTCACACAATATTGAATTATTTTACAGCTTGGCTCCTACATAAGCCCCAGCGCAAGCTCGCGCAGCTCCTGCGCCGCCGCCCTGACATCCGGCTGGGCAAACAGCGCGGAGACCACTGCCACGCCGGCAAGGCCGCAACCTTTCAGTTGCAGGATGTTGCTTTTATTTATCCCCGCAATAGCTATTGCGGGAATCTTCACCGCGGCTGTAATATCACACATGGTTTGTCTCGTCATCGGGATAGCGTCGGCCTTCGTGCCGGTCGCAAACGCTGCGCCTATGCCCAGATAGTCCGCGCCCCAGCGCTCGGCTTGCAGAGCCTCCTCCACCGTGTGGGCGGTGACGCCGATAATCTTGTCCGGCCCGAGAAGCCGCCTGGCGTCGCCGGCTTCCATGTCGCTCTGGCCGATGTGCACGCCGTCTGCGCCGCAGCGCAGGGCGATCCCGACATTATCGTTTATGACAAACGGAACACCCAGCTCCCGGCACAGCGGGGCAATGATCATTGCCTCTGCCAGAAAGTCTTCGTAGGACAAGTTTTTCTCCCGCAGCTGCACAAAGCTTGCGCCGCCGGAGACTGCCGCCTCGACCTGTGAGCTCAGAGCAGAGCCATTGAGCCAGCTGCGGTCTGTGACCGCGTATAGTAAAAGCGTCTTTGCATCAAAAGCCATTTTTATCCTCCTAAAACAAAAAAACCGCAAACATACCCGTTTGGTATATTTGCGGCAATATCGCTGCAATATTTCCCTACGTTGGCATGATCCAAATCAGGTTGGGTAAAAACCTTGCGGTTTACTCTCAGCCCGCGCATAGCAGACTCCCCTTTGTGCTCCTAACTATAAACCTCTTTCCGCTAATATGCAACTATTTTTTCTCCTGCAAATTTTTGTGCGCGCAAACGCGCCTCAAGGGTCTTGACAAGCCGGCGGCAGAGTGGCATAATAATTTCATCAATACAGGGGAGCTTGCAAGGCAGGCTGAGAGGAAGCGATCGCTTCGACCCTTCACCTGATGTGGGTAATGCCAACGTAGGAAGTAGCTTATACTGACTTTGTCGACAGGAACACCCGCATTGTGGTGCTCCTGTTTTTTCACTTCACAAAGAAAGGTCGTGTCAGGCAGAGAAAATTTCGGCCCCGGCGATGAGCCGGAGCGAACAGAGGGGGAGCACCCTATGTCCGTGCCGCCACAGAATAATAACAGCGATGGGAAGCCGTGTTCCGGCGTGAGAGGAAGCCAGTGAGCTTTTACCGCAATGCAAAAGCAGAACGCAATCTGCCTTGTATTCTCCCGTGGGAGAGCCGCTGTTTATGCCGTGGTTTCTCTTACTACATTATCTTTTGAGGAGTTATTAAAAATGCAAAACAAAACCAAAAAATTAGCTCTGGCAGGGATTTTCTGTGCGCTCGCGGTTGTAGGCAGCTTCATTTCCTTCCCTGTATTCATGAGCAAATGCGCACCCGTTCAGCACATGGTCAACATACTGTGCGCCGTGACTCTCGGCCCCTGGTACGGAGTCGGCGTCGCCTTTGTGGCGAGCCTTTTGCGCAACCTGCTCGGCCTGGGCAGTCTGATGGCCTTTCCCGGCAGCATGTGCGGTGCATTGCTGTGCGGATTGGTCTATTGGCGCACAAAAAACGTCCCGGTTACACTGATTGGCGAGGTTTTCGGCACAAGCGTCATCGGCGGCTTTCTCGCCTACCCTGTCGCAACCCTTTTCATGGGCGTTGACGCAGCCGCCGTCGCCGTATACGCCTATGTCGTGCCTTTTTTGGTCTCTACCACAGGCGGCGCAATACTTGCCGGAATCCTTATCGCCGCCCTGAAGAAGGCCGGAGTGCTCGAAAAAATTGCCGCTTGATTGGAGACCTGTAATGCTTCCCTTTTCGCGTCTGGATGAAATTCGTGCGCAGCGCCCGCTGCTGCACTGCATATCAAATATCGTCTCCGCCAACGACTGCGCGAATCTCGCGCTGGCGGTGGGGGCCGGCCCGATCATGGCGCAAGCACCCCAGGAAACTGCGGAGATAACAGCCGCGAGCCGCGCTGTTGTATTAAACACAGGCACACCCAGCGAGGATAAATTTCTCGCCTGTCTGCACTCTGCAAGGACTGCAAATGAACTTTCCATACCCTCTGTGCTCGATCCCGTCGGCATTGCCGCCAGCAGCTGGAGGCTCAAGCATACCGAGGAGCTTTTATCTGCGTTCTCGCCGGGTATCCTGCGTGTCAATTTCAGCGAGGCGCAGACTCTTCTGCATCTGGAGGGCGCAAACCACGGCGTGGACAGTCCGTCAGCGGGCCTTGTCGCCCAGCGTCTTGCCTGCGCTCTCGGTCTTGCCACGAAGCTCGGCAGCACCGTTCTGCTCACGGGCGAGGATGATCTCGTCACAGACGGGGTAAGGCTGCTGCGCATCTCCGGCGGAAGTGACGAGATGACGCGGGTCACCGGAACGGGCTGCATGCTCTCTGTGCTCTGCGGCGCATTCCTGGCCGTTGAGCCCGACTGCGTTCTAGCCGCCACACTGGCCTCCTCGTTCTGGAAGCTCTGCTCCGGCATAGCGCAGGAGCGCTCAGCCGGGCGCGGTGTCGGAAGCTTTGCAGTTGCATTGCTCGACGCGGCATCGTGGATGGACAGTAATCGTTTTGCAAAGGCAATTAGTAATGGTGAAAATTGCGTCGTAGAACGCATCAATAATCCCTGAACCGATTTCTAATGATATTAATACAGAGAAGCTTTCGGAACAATTGTTCTGAAAGCTTCTTAAGTTTGATATCCTATGATATACTGTCAAAACAGCTTGTTATCATCGGGCATTTTGGGAGGCTTAGTCTATGAAACAAAATAAATATGACGACGAGAAATTCTTTGAGCAGTACAGCCGTTTTCCACGTTCAGTCGATGGTCTGAAGGCCGCCGGAGAGTGGCACGAGCTCGAAAAACTCCTGCCCGATTTTAAGGGAAAGCGCGTGCTGGATATTGGCTGCGGCTTTGGCTGGCACTGCATCTACGCCGCCGAGCATGGCGCAACAAAGGTCGTCGGCACCGACATATCCGAAAAAATGCTCGCAGTTGCAAGGGAAAAAACACAGGCTGACAATGTCAGTTATACCCGTATCGCCATGGAGGACCTCGACTTTGCCGCCGACTCCTTCGATGTGGTAATAAGCTCTCTGGCATTTCACTACACACCGGATTTTTCCGATATTTGCAGACGGGTCGCGAGCTGCCTGACAGCGGGCGGAAGCTTTGTCTTTTCTGTTGAGCATCCAATATTCACCGCCCAGGGCAAACAGGACTGGGTATATGACGAGAGCGGAAGGCCCGAGTTCTGGCCG
>CAZHUG010000068.1:6218-9914 GCA_964535405.1 uncultured Oscillospiraceae bacterium
GGACAACTACTTCTCAGAGGACGAGCGCAGCTCAATTTTCCTCGGCGAATCAGTCACAAAATATCACAAGACCCTGACAACGTATTTAAACACCCTGATTAAAACCGGTTTTGTCATCACGGCGCTTGTGGAGCCGAAACCTGCCGCGCATTTAATTGACACCGTACCCGGCATGCAGGACGAGCTTCGCCGCCCGATGATGCTGCTCGTCTCTGCACAAAAATCGTAGAACAGCTCAGTTAACTATCACAGACTGCTCTAATTGATATTGTTGATTTTGTAAGCAGTCTGTATCATATATAACCGGATTTGCAGCTTTTAGAAGAATGGGGATGGAAATATGAGCAAGGAAATGATAACGCTAATTGGCATAATGGTTCCGCTTGCAGGAACGGCACTGGGCTCTGCCATGGTGTTTTTCATAAAGGGCAGCATGAGTCAATTGCTGCAAAAGCTGCTGCTCGGCTTCGCCTCGGGCGTCATGCTTGCTGCATCCATTTGGTCACTTCTTATCCCATCTATCAATATGGCTGAGCAGAACGGCGTCCCCTCCTGGCTCCCGGCATCAACCGGCTTCATGTCCGGAATTTTATTTTTGCTGCTGCTCGACAGCATCATTCCCCATCTGCATTTAAATTCCAAAACCGCGGAGGGCAATCCCTCATCGCTCAAAAAATCCATAATGCTGATCCTCTCTGTTACACTGCACAACATTCCCGAGGGTATGGTCGTCGGCGTCGTATTCGCCAGTGTCATGAGCGGAGAAACTGCAATAACTCTCACCGGTGCTCTGGTGCTCTCTGCCGGAATAGCTCTTCAAAACTTTCCGGAGGGCGTTATTATCACGACCCCGCTCGTCATGAGCGGCATATCTCGCAGGCGCGCATTCTTCTATGGTCTATTTTCCGGCGTGGTCGAGCCTCTGGGCGCAGTTTTGACCATAGTTCTCACGGCTCAGATGGTTCCAATATTGCCCTATCTCCTGGCATTTGCCGCGGGCGCCATGATCTATGTCGTGGTTGAGGAGCTAATCCCCGGCGCGCAGCAGGGCGAGCATAGTAACGCAGGTGTTGTCGGCTGTGCCATTGGCTTTACGCTGATGATGGTGCTGGATGTCGCACTGGCTTAAAAAACGGGCGCAGAAAGTGCTTGACAACTGACACTGCGTATCGTATATTATCACCAGAGTTAGTTGCCTCTAACTAATGATGCCCCCGATGATTTGGGCAAGGTCGGCAGCATCGAGCTTGGGCAAAGTCTCGCGGCCAGGTCACAAGACTTTTTCCTCCACACTGCCATAGAATGAGGCCCCGAACGTTTGCCATACCGTTCGGGGCCTTACCTACAACTTATCTATCCATTTTATGCTTAAACGCAAATTCCTTGATTTTTTGGAAAGTCTCGTCACTCAAGTCGTGCTCGAGTTTGCAGGCATCCTGCGATGCAACTTCCTTATCGACGCCTATATTGATAAAGAACCGTGTCAACAGCGTGTGTCGTTCATATATCCGCTCGGCTATCTTCTGTCCTGAGGGGCACAGCGTGATAAATCCGTCTGTATCAACCTCAATATGGCCTCTCTCACGCAACTTTTTCATCGCGACGCTTACGCTCGGCTTGGAGAATTCGAGTTCATTGGCAATGTCAATGGAGCGCACGTTCCCGCTGCGTTCCTTGATCACTAAAATCGCCTCTAAATAATTCTCAGCCGACTCGTAAATACTCATAATCTCTCATCTCCTGTGCTATTAATATCATCAGATTAGCATATTCTAACCGCGGAAGCAAGAAAATTATAAAAAGTAATTGACAAGAGTAGTTAGTTAGTGTAAACTCCAAAACACAAGGCAGTTAGAAATTGCTAACTCCTTTCATAAATTGTTTAATTAGCAAAGCTAACTTACTAAGGAGGGGGGCTTTTATGATGCCTCTGACAATGGCTAAAACGGGTGAAACCTTTACAATATTGAAAATCACCGGTAGGGACGAAATACGACTGCACCTGGCTGAGATGGGCTTTGTCGTCGATCAAACTGTCACCGTCGTCAACGAGATTGCGGGCAACCTGATTCTTCAGGTCAAGGACTCACGCGTCGCACTTGACAAGTCTGTAGCTAATCGCATCATGATCTGATGTTTAGGAATAAGGAGGGTAAGTATGAAAACACTTAAGGACACCAAGGTTGGTGAAACAGTAACGGTTGTAAAACTCCACGGTGTGGGCGCAATTAAGCGTCGCATCATGGATATGGGAATAACAAAAGGTGTTCAGGTTCACGTCCGCAAGGTCGCGCCGCTTGGCGACCCGATGGAGCTGAACGTGCGCGGCTATGAGCTGTCTGTTCGCAAGGCAGACGCCGAAATGATAGAGATAGAATAAAAAAGCGAGCTCTATTTGAGAGTGAGTTAGTCTTGACTAATAAGAGAAGGGATCGAATGTTATGTATATAAAAATTGCACTTGCAGGCAACCCGAACAGCGGTAAAACAACTCTGTTCAACGCCCTGACCGGTTCCAACCAGTACGTGGGCAACTGGCCCGGCGTCACGGTTGAAAAGAAAGAAGGTAAGCTGAACGGGCACGACAATGTCGTGATACAGGACCTGCCGGGAATATATTCCCTGTCGCCCTACACGCTTGAGGAAGTTGTTGCCCGAGGCTATCTTGTAAGCGAGCAGCCTGACGCAATTTTGAACATTGTCGACGGAACTAACATTGAGCGCAATCTGTATTTGACCACCCAGCTCATCGAGCTGGGCATCCCGGTCGTGGTCGCGGTCAACATGATTGACCTTGTGCGCAAAAACGGCGACAAAATTGATCTTCATAAGCTGGCTTCCGCTCTGGGCTGCGAAGTTGTTGAGATGAGCGCGCTCAAGCGAGAGGGCGGAAAGGAAGCGGCCGAGATAGTTGTTTCCATCGCCGAGAACCACAAGGTCGGCGATCTGCCGCACGTGTTCACCGGCAGCGTGGAGCACGCTCTGGCCCACATTGAAGAGTCCATTTCGGACATTGTTGACCGCCGTTATCTGCGCTGGTACGCGATCAAGATTTTTGAGCGCGATGAAAAGGTTTTTGAGGAGCTCAAGCTCGATAAAGAGCTCATGGCACATCTTGAGGAGCACATCGTTGATGCTGAAGACGAGCTCGACGACGACGCCGAGAGCATCATCACAAATCAGCGCTATTCATACATAAGCCGCATAGTCAGCAAGGCTGTGAAGAAAAAAGCTCCGGCACACAGCCTGTCAACTTCGGATAAAATTGACCAGATTGTCACCAATCGTGTTCTGGCTCTGCCCATATTCCTGGGCGTGATGTTTCTAATTTACTACATCTCCATCGGCACAATCGGCGACTGGATGACGGGCTGGACAAACGACATTTTGTTTGGAGAATTGATCTGCGGCAACCTGCGCGGCTGGCTGGAGAGGCTGAGTGTTTCCCCCTGGCTTATCGGCCTGGTTGTTGACGGCATCGTGGGCGGCGTCGGAGCGGTCCTAGGCTTCGTTCCCCAGATGCTCGTGCTCTTCCTGATGCTCTCCGTCATCGAGGATATTGGCTACATGGCACGCGTTGCCTTCATAATGGATCGCGTTTTCCGCAAATTCGGTCTCTCCGGCAAGAGCTTCATCCCCATGCTTATCGGCACCGGCTGCGGCGTACCCGGCATCATGGCCAGCCGTACCATCGAGA
>CAZHUG010000069.1:0-9886 GCA_964535405.1 uncultured Oscillospiraceae bacterium
ATTAACACGTATGTAATGAAATTGGAAGAAGAAACGCGGCTATTACAACATTGCAAACTATGCGGTTTTGTGATAAAATTTACTGATTATTATGTTAAGGAGGTCGCTGTGAAAAAATACATTTCGCTTATAATTTGCTGCGTACTTCTGCTGGGACTTTTTTCTGGCTGTCAAAAGATCAATTTGCCGTTCATTGACGGCGACGATAATACGATAAAACAAAACCAGCTGTCAGACGCAAATGCCGGCACCGTCTCCGACATCGGCTCGGAGAATCAGCTGCGCGCCGCAGTCCTCTACGACGGCTCTGCCGTTGGGGGCTACTGGGAGGATACCTATTCACGGCTGGCACAGCCGCTCCTGCTCGGGCTGGAAACCGAGGCTGTCGATATTTCCGGCGACTACTCGCTTGAGGACTTCGACCTGCTCTACCCCGATGAGAGCATCATGAGCGCCGCAAACGCAAAAACGCTAGAGGGCGATATCGTCGCCTTTGCCGAAAACGGCGGAGGTGTTTTCCTCACGAATGGTTTTTATGACTTCTTCGACAAGAGTTTCCTTGGCGCGAAAAGCTTTCACGAAGTCGCGGACTATCCCTATTTCATCGACTACCCCGAGGTCGGCGACGATCTGGGCGAGATGCAGGAGATAATCTCCGACTTCTTCACGCTGTATGAGGCGTATTATGATTTTCCGGAGCTTGAGGGTCTTGAGCGCGGCATGAGCATGAAACCCTCCACCGCCATAGCCCTCGCCGTGCGCAGCGGACAGGCTCTGGCGACGATGAACGAATACGGCGACGGCTATGTTTTCTTTGCATCCGGCCTGCTGCCGAACCCATATTGCATCTCCGGCACCTCGCTGGAGTCTCGCGACAGTGATCAGCAGTACTTTGCCGACACCTCCATGAGCGCGGCGCGCCTGCTTGAAAACTCCTTCGCGTCCTTCCTGTCAAAGCGCAGCTGGGGCTATTCCGTATACCGCGTTTTCGGCTCCTTCGGCGCGCCCGCCATGAGCTGGGAGCTGCATTTTGAGGCCATAACCGCCTTTGCCGACGGCTCAGGCATCGAGTTTGCGAAGCTCTGCGAGCAGTATAATCAGATCCCATCCTACACGCTTATCAGAAGCTCCTACACCTGGTTTTTGCGCGCCGAGAGCATCACGAGCCTTTTGGGCACCAAGGCTGACTCCCTGCGCTTTACAATGGATATTGACGAGAGCGCATACTCCTCCGGCACGCATGTTGCAGCCGGAAACAAGTGGCTGACCATGGCCGAAATTGAGAATGCCGGCAGCTATTTCAGCGATTATCCCGAGTATGATTTCCGCGCTTATCCATACCTCGCCGACCTCGACGGGGACGGCGATATCGATATCCTCTCCGGCTCCTCGGACGGCAAGCTCAGGCTCTTTCACGGGCTGGGCTATAAAGACAGGCTTTTAACCGCAGAGGCTGTTCTGCTGACTGACATAGACGGCAGGCAGCTGTCCGTTCCCGGCTATTCCGCGCCCGTGATGGCTGACCTGAACGGCGACGGCTATGCGGATATCCTCTGCGGCGCGGGCGACGGCAAGATTTATCTCTTCTCGGGCGGCGAGGGGGGTTACACTGCCAACGGCGTGTTTTTGAACACCGGCCTGACCGGTCAGTGCTTCCCCGACCTCGGTGACCTAAACTCCGACGGTCGGCTCGATATCGTCGTCGGCTCGAACGAGGGGCGCTTGCTCGTCGCATACGGCAACGAGGACGGCAGCTTCGGCAAGTTCTCGGATATTTCCGTCTTTGGTGTATCCGGTGACTGGCTCGCGCCGCGCATCGTCAAGCTCGACTCCGACCACAACCCCGATATCGCCGTGGGCACCTTTGACGGCTATATCGCCGGGCTTATCTCCGACGGTGAGGGCGGGTTTTCCTCCGGCGGCTACATTGAACTGGACGAAATGAACTATAAGGGCAACTATTACGCCAAGTTTGGCAACAACTGCGTGCCCTTCTTCGCCGACATCAACGGCGACGGCATCACAGACCTCGTCTGCGGCAGTCTGGAATACGGCATCGCCTATCCCATCGACAGCCAATATTTCCCGGAAAAACAGGGTCTGCACGACTCACTGCAATATTTCACAGACCAGGGCTACTATCTCGGCGTTCACTTCTACACCAACGCCTATGCCTCCGCGCAGCGTGAAGACTTTGAGTTAGCTGCGCATCTGGAGGCCATGCAGAAGGCCTACGGCGTAGGCTACGGGCGCATGGGTGTGAACCAGCACACCTGGTATACGAGCAGTCTTGAGGCAAGGCAGAGCCTCCTGTCCTCCTGGAGGGCCGGCCTGCTCTGGAACTCCGGCTACGCCCCGGCAAACGACCCCTATCCAGTGCCGCAGGCGAGCGCGCGCAACGTCATCTCCCTGCCGTTTTATTTGACAGTTGACGGGGAGAGCACAATCCTGCTGCAAAACTGCTCCACAGTCCTGTATACGGACGAGAGTCTGACGGATATCTCCGCCAAGTACGATATGCCCGTCTGCCTGTATTATCACTGCGACTTCACCGTCGGCAACGAGGATAAAACCATCGCGGATATAAAAACTGTCGAGGCCTTCCGCCGCAAACACGGCTATAACTTCGTCTCCGAGGAGCAGCTCATGCTCGCAAGCGCCGCGGCCTACAACCTCTCGCTCGACGTTTTCGGCGCACAGAGCGGGCTGTTCGATATTGAGCTTATCGGCACAGGCACGACAAACACCTTGCCCCTCTATTCCGGCAACTACCAAACCTCCTGCGGCGTGAAGCTAAGTCTGGGTGAGGCGCTCGCGGATAAGACCATCTTGACCGACGCGGATATCTGGCATCGCGACGGCGACAACATCTATGTCGGTCTGAACCGGCCTGTGCGCATCTATGAATCCAGCGAATCCGAGCAGACCGGGGCACACATCTCACGCGTGAACCTGCCTGCCTCAGTTTCCACCAGTGAAGGCAGTGCCACCGTCGCCTTCAAGGTCGGCGGACTAATGCAGGTCACGGTCGACGGCAAGGCCGGCACCACGAGCATCGGCTGGGAGACCGAGGTCATAGACGGTCAGACGATTTTCACGGGCTTCGGTGATGCCCTGAACATAGTTATTACCTTTGAGGATTAGAAAATATGTATGAAACAAAATCTGTAGTCAGCCTGCTTGAAAGCGCCGCCCTGAACTGGACGGAGCTGCCCGCAATCGAGGATGAGAGCCGCACGATAAGCTTCTCTGACTTGCGGGGGCGCGCCCGCGCCATCGGCACGGCTATCATAAAAAGCGGCAGGCGCGGCCCCTGCATCATCTATCTTCCCAAGAGCATCGACGCAATTTGCGCCATGATGGGCGCGCTGTACGCGGGCGAGACCTATGTCCCCATCGACTGGCAGATACCCGCGCCGCGTCTGGATAAAATCCTCGAAAACCTCCACCCTGCGCGAATCATCACCTCAGCCGAGCTCGCGGCGGGGCTCGAAACCGCAGACCTGCGCGGAGCCAAGGTTGACATAATATCCGAACTTGCCGACTGTGCGACGGATGACGGCGCTATAGAAACGGCGCTGGCGGCGGTAGGCGGGCAGGACGCGGCATATGTAATCTACACCTCCGGCTCGACCGGCACGCCCAAGGGCGTGACGATCCCGCACGAGGGTGTTTTGAGCTACGCCGACTGGGTGGTGGACACCTTCGGATTTGACACAAAAAGCGTCATGGCGTCACAGGCGCCGATATATTTTGACAACTCGGTGTACGACATTTACGGCATGCTCCGCTCCGGCGCGAAGCTCGTTCTCATACCGGATCAACTTCTTCTGTTCCCGTCCAAGATCGCCCAATTTCTCGCCGAGCGGGAGATTACGGCGGTGTTCTGGGTTCCGACGGTCATGATTAACATGGCAAACACGGGCACGCTCGGCCAAACGGAGCTTCCCAAACTCAAAACTGTCTGCTTTGCCGGTGAGGTCATGCCGAACAAGCAGCTGAACGTCTGGCGGCGGGCATATCCGCACTGCCTGTATGCGAATCTCTACGGGCCGACCGAGATCACCGATGTCTGCGTCTACTACATCGTTGATCGCGAGTTTTCTGACCCCGATCCCCTGCCCATCGGCATCGCCTGCGAGAATATGGGCACGGTCATTTTAAACGAGGCTGGCGAGGTCTGCACCGTCGGCGAGCAGGGCGAGCTGTGCATCTACGGCCCGGGCGTCGCGCTCGGATACTGGAGAGCGCCGGAGCTCACAGAGCGCGCGTTCACCGACGACCCGAGCTGTCCCGGAAGGCGAATTTACCGCAGCGGCGACCTGGCATACACCGCGCCCGACGGGCTTATAATGTACCTCGGCCGACGTGACGGTCAGGTCAAGGTCAAGGGAAACCGCATCGAGCTCGGTGAAATTGAGACCGCGGCGCACTGCGTGCAGGGCGTGGAGAACGTCTGTGCGCTGTTCAATGCGGACAAACAGGAGATTGTCCTGTTTGTCGAGACCGCGGGCACGCTGCCCTATCGCAGATTCAATATGGAGCTGCGAAAATACATTCCCGGCTACATGCTGCCGGCAAAAATGCACACGATGGAGAAGCTTCCCTACAACGCTAACGGCAAAATTGACCGCGTCGCGCTGCGAGGGCTTCTCGATACTCTAAACTAAGGAGACTGCACATGGACGAGATAATTGCAGGGCTGGACGCCTTCATACGCGAGCAGTGCGAGGTTGACGACAGCCCGGACTATTCGCTGGATATAAACCTTTTTGACACAGGCTTCATGGATTCCATGGGCGCGGTGGAGACAATCATGTTCGCGGAGGAGAGCTTCGGGGTCGAAATTTCACAGCGGGACATAACGCTGTATCCCATGAACACAGTCCGCGAGATTGCCGCCGTCATCGCCATGAAAAAAGGCATCAGCTGAGGCATGTGGTTTCTCGAAGCTGACATTGCGATAAGATTGCTCACCGCCACAGCCATCTGGGCGGCGGTGGGCTTTGCCGCGCGCAAAATTGGAAAGCAGGCCGAGGTCAATCACTTTCTCGTCCTGCTCGATGTCCTCATAATCGCCTATGTATCCGAGTGGCTCGCCGTGTTCTATGCCCTGTACAGCCTGTTAACATGGGCGTTGGGGCGGCTCGTAAGGCGTGCGCGGCGGGGGCGGAAGTTCATTTTTATTCTGAGCTGTTTTCTCTGCGCTCTGCCGTTTTTCTATGTGCGTGCGCGTGAGGTATTCAGTTTCCTGCCGCTTTTCTTCGCGCTGACCGGCATCGCCTATAACATTTTGAAGGCGATCGACGGAATTTACTACGTCTATTACACGGAAGAGGACATCCCCCTGCTGACCTACCTGAATTTCATGCTCTTTTTCCCAGTCCTCACAGCGGGACCCATCCTGCGCTATCGCGATTTTGCGGCCTCCTTCGCCTCTCCCCTGCCGATCACCGGCGAGAGGTTCACGGACTGCTTCAAGCGGCTCATCCGCGGCTACTTTAAAAAGGTCGTCGTGCTGGCGCTCGTGAGCATCCTGCTGACACGGCTCACCGACGCCCAGCCGCGAATCTGGATATCCCTGCTCGTCTGTCTTGTGAGCTATCTTCTGCTCTGGCTCGATATGTCCGGCTACGCCGACATCGCGATCTCACTGGGCGGAATCATGGGCATCGCGGTGCCGGAAAACTTCAAAAAACCGCTCAAGGCCGCGTCCTTCACGCAGTTTTGGCGAAACTGGCATGTGTCGCTCACCGACTGGATCCGCGAGCACATTTTCGTCGTGCTCAGCGGCAAGCGCCTGTCGCGAAAGCAGGGCGCGGCGATCGGCTTTGGCACGATGATGATCATGAACCTCTGGCACGGCTTCTCGCTGGTCTTTCTCGCCGACGGACTGCTAAACGGCGTGATCCTCGCCGCTGAGAACCTTTTCGGTCTCACGACCGTCAACAAGCGCAAGGTCTCGCGCGGGTATTATATCTTCCGCTGCTGTGCGACGAACTTCATCTTCGCCTTCACCACCATTTTCTACACGCTCGACGTCGAGGCGCTCCTTAGGGTGCTCCGCGGCTTCGTGAGCTTGTGAGGGAGGGCTTGAGATGAAAAATAAAAACTTCTTTAAAAAGGGCGGCTTCGTCGCCGCTGTCATCGTTTTATTCATCGTGCTCGACCTTCTTTTTGCGGCCTCCGGCTGGGTTCAGAACTCGGGCTTCTTCTGGCTGAACGATTTTGAGATTACCCGCCGCGACCATCCCGAGGAAGTCTGGGATCGCGTGATCTTCGGCTCCTCCGAGCTCGTCTCCGGCTACCGCGAGGATTTGACCACGGCGGATTATGTAAACCTCGGCATGGACTACGGGGTAATTACAGACCTTGTCAAAATGCTCGAGGACGGGGACATCAAGGTCGGACACGAGCTCGTGCTCGCGCTCAACTGGTGCGCGCTGTGCGACACGCTGGACACAAACCCGACCTACGTCTGGCACCGCCGGTGGTATGAGCCGTATTTTTGGTTCCAGCGCGACCGGCTGGCGGAATTTGTGAGCGACAACTGGAGGGCCGTCCTGCGCGACGGCGAGTTGCGGCGGCGCACATATCTCACGCAGACGAAAGCGTTTTACTACGGCTGGATGACCGAAGATGAATTGTCGCAGCGCATGGATACGCTGCACGAGCGCTTCTGGGCGCAGGGCGTCGGCGGCTACGAGAAAAACCTCGAGGCGCTGGGCGAAATTTTCGACTTCTGCGCGGAGAACGGCATACGCCTGCGTGCGCTCTGGCTGCCGGAAAATCAGGCGCTTGCGGAGGATGCGACAAACGCTGAGCTTCGTGTCCTCGCGCGGGAGCGCTGTGAGGCGGCGGGCATTGAGTTTTACGACATGACTACAATGCTGTCGGATGAGTGTTTTTACGACACGGGGCACATAAACTACGACTACGGTGCGGTGATTTTTACGGAGGTGCTGGACAGATGGCTGCTCTCATAAGCTGGATAAAAAACCTGCCCGACACGACGGCGGGAAGGGCGATCTCCGTCGTCGCCTACGCGATTATGCTGATTTTAGTGCTGGTGTTTTTCACCGGACACGGCTCGTTCATCTACGAGGGATTCTAGGTATTATTAAATATTAAAAGAGCACTGCAGATAAACTGCAGTGCTCTTTTTGATGCTTATTCTATTACCGCCTCGTAGCCCTCGCACTCGAGGGTTGTCACGAGTGCCTTGCCGTGAGCCTGACCGCCCACCTCGCAGGTGATGTGGACAAGAATCTCGCTCGGCAGCAGCGTGTGGCACATTCTGTCGTGCTCTATTGTCATGATGTTCGCGCCGCTTGCGGAGACAACATTGAGCAGCCGCGTCAAGCTGCCCGGTGAATCCGGCAGGCGCGTTCTGAACTTCAGTCTGCGGTGGCGCGAGACCAGCCCCTGCTCGATCACCCTGTGTATAAAGCTCATATCAATATTGCCGCCCGAAAGCAGGCAGACGGTTTTTTTGTCCGCGACATCGAGCTTGCCGGAAAGCACAGCGGCAAGCGGTGCCGCACCCGATGGCTCCACAATCTGCTTGTCGCGCTCCATAAGCAGCAGGATAGCGGCGGAAATCTCGTTATCGCTCACCGTGACGACGTCATCGGCGTACTTCATGATCTCGACCACCGTGCTCTCGCCGGGGTTTTTGACGGCGATGCCGTCGGCAATCGTGGACACGCGCTCGGTCTGCACATGCCTGTGCTCTTGAAAGCTTTTATACACCGCATTGGCCCCCGCCGCCTGCACGCCGACGACGCGCACGCGGGGATTGACCTGCTTTATGCAGGCCGCGACACCGGCAAGAAGGCCACCTCCGCCAACAGGCACGACCACCGTGTCAACCGTCGGCAGCTGCTTTAGTATCTCCAGCCCGACAGTGCCCTGCCCCGCCATGACCTCGTAATCATCAAAGGGGTGCAGGAAGGTTGCGCCCTCCTCCTGACAAATCTGCATGGCTCTGTCATAAGCGTCGTCATAGCACTCACCGCAGAGCACCACCCGCGCGCCGTAGCCCTCAGTCGCCTGAACCTTCGCAATCGGCGTGGACTTCGGCATGACTATCGTCGCGGGAATGCCCTTCATGTGCGAGGCATACGCCACGCCCTGGGCGTGGTTTCCCGCAGAGGCGGCGACAACGCTTTTTACCTCGCCGCGCTCGCACAGGGCCGCGATCTTGTTGCCCGCACCGCGCAGCTTAAACGAGCCGGTCTTTTGCCGGTTTTCGTATTTAAGCCAAACCTCGCCCTTTACCATATCGGAAAAAGTCGTGCTGCAGCCCAGCTCCGTTTCGTGCACCATCCCGTCCAGCCGCTTCGCGGCACGCTCAAAATCTCGCAGAGTAAGTTCCATATCGGCAGCTCCTCGTATAATTCTCACTATTATTATACGTTAGAATCTGCTCGTGTCAACAATACAAAATGAATATTTTCGTCCACGACTCGCGGACATCAGCCAAGCTTCGACAGGCTCTCCTCCAGATTCGCGACCAGGGCACGGAGCTTTTCGAGCCTGTCGCGCTCGAGCGCGACGACATGCTCGGGCGCGCGGGACACAAAGGCCTCGTTTTCGAGCTTCTTCAGCTGCCCCTGCATGTGGCCCTGCGCCTTTTTAAGCTCACGCTCGATGCGCTCGCGCTCGGCCGTGAGATCGACCAGCTCCGCCATCGGCATGTAGAGCTTCGCGTTATCGGTGACGACGGAGACCATGCCCTCGATATCCGCGGGGGCATCGGCGCTTATCTCCACCTCGCTCGCGTAGGCAAGCTTTGACAGATACACGCCACCTGCCTCAAAGACCGCGGCCTTGTCGGAGGCTATGATGAGTCGTGACTTTCGCGAGGGCGGCACGTTCATCTCAGCCCTGCGGCTGCGGATGGCGCGTATGGCCTCCATGATAATTTCGAAATCCGCTTCCTCGGCGGGGAAGGCCAGAGACTCGCTGTAGACCGGCCAGTTTTCAATGATGAGCGCCTCGCCGCTGTGCGGCAGCGCCTGATAAATTTCCTCGGTAATAAACGGCATGAAGGGATGCAGAAGCTTCAAAACCTCGGTCAGGACATACAGGAGCACGCGCTCGGCCCCCTGCTTTGCCGCGGCATCCTCGCCGTTCAGGCGGGGCTTCGTCAGCTCAATATACCAGTCGCAGTAGGTGTCCCAGATGAAGTCGTAAATTTTCTGCGCCGCGATGCCGAGCTCGTATTTATCCAGATTCTCACTCACCTCGCTCACGAGCGTGTTCAGCTTCGAGAGCAGCCAGCGATCCTCAAGCTCCAGCCCTTCGGGCAGGGCGTTATCCTCAATTGTGAGATTCATCATCACGAAGCGGCTCGCGTTCCAGAGCTTGTTTGCAAAGTTGCGCATCGCCTCGCAGCGCTCGACATAAAAGCGCATGTCGTTGCCGGGGCTGTTGCCCGTGATGATGTTGAAGCGCAAAGCGTCCGCGCCGAACCGGTCGATCATCTCTATGGGGTCGATGCCGTTTCCGGAGGATTTGGACATTTTCTTGCCCTCGGAATCCCGGATCAGACCGTGCAGGAGCACGGTGTGGAAGGGCGGCTTTTTCATCTCCTCGCAGGAGGAGAAAATCATCCGCGCGACCCAGAAGAAAATGATATCATAGCCCGTGACAAGCACGTCGGTCGGGAAGAAATAGTCCAGATCCTCGGTCTCCTGAGGCCAGCCGAGAGTCGAGAAGGGCCAGAGCGCGGAGGAAAACCAGGTGTCCAGCACATCGGGGTCCTGCTCGATATTCTTGCTGTGGCAGTGCTCGCACTCGGCCGCGTCCTCGCGCGAGACGGTCGTGTGACCGCAGTCGGCGCAGTACCAGGCGGGTATGCGATGCCCCCACCAGAGCTGGC
>CAZHUG010000070.1:0-9194 GCA_964535405.1 uncultured Oscillospiraceae bacterium
ACATGGGCATACATACCATCCAGTGGGACGTTGACAGTCTCGACTGGAAGGATCTGACCGCAGCTCAAATCACGAAGCGGGTGCTGGGCGGGGTGTCCTCAGGCTCAATCGTCCTGTTCCACAACGCCGCACTGCACACGCCGGAGGCTCTGACCGGCATCATTGAGGCGCTCATTGCCGACGGCTACACCATCGTGCCCGTCTCTGAAATATTACTCGATGGCGAATATGCAATGGATCACACCGGACGTATGTGCCCGGCTGAATAGAATAAAAAGAAGCTCCCACCGTGTGGGAGCTTCTTTTTATTCTTCACCTTCAGGAAACTGCCACAAGGATCACCTTTGCGGCGTCAATCATTGCGTTTGGCGCGGAAATCGTCTTTTCCTCGCCTGCTTTAAGTCCGCCCTCAAGTATCGCGCTATAGCACACGTCGCCGATCAGACCGCCGATGCTTTCATACTCGTAATATACAAGCAGATCTTCACCGATGTCCGCATCGGAAATGTTCTTCACGCTCAGCTCGCCATCCCCTACGCGAAACTCGAAGCTGTCTAGCTCAATTGTCTCAGCCTCAAGGTACTCCATGCTCTCCACAGCAGGAGAGCCGGAGGGCAGCGCACCAGTGTAGATGCTCAACGTTGTCTCAGGCAACATCACAGACCCGCCGGCGGGAAGAATTTGGAGCTCGAAAGCATAATCGCCATAAGTAATTCGCGCATTTGAAATATTCTTGTCGCTGTTGTTAGTGAGCTTCAGACCAAGTACGCCGTAAACCCTCTCCAGGCCATTCTCAGCAGAGACAGAGCCGCTGTAGAAGCCGATCTGATCAACACAAAGTCCTTCACCAAGTTGGAGCGGCAGCGCGGCGGTGAGGTCTGTCCCGGAGGCAGGGTAGATAACCGAGGTGCTAAGATCCGTGCCGGACGCAATGACCACCGGCGGGGTCACGTCTGTTCCCGACGCAGGTGGATCGGTCTTGGCGGGAGGCTCGGTTTTCCCGCAGCCGGACAAGCTCATAATTAGTAAAGACAGCGCAAGGATAAGCGCTGTAGTGCACGCATTCATCAATAAATTGTTTTTCTTATTTTCCATATTATGTCCGCCCCTAGTCTTTTAAAGTAAGCTCAGGCATTATACCACAGACAGCTCGGCGATGTACAGCCCCGGGAGCGAACACTTTCACTTTAGCGTGCTAATAGTCAGCATGTCTAAACAATCGACATAATAAGACCATTTTGTACTACAAAATCAACGTTTGAGCTGTCTTGAACGTTATAAACGTCACAGACATTTTGTGCATTTAACTCAAAAATTTATATCTTTTTTAGCTATTTTTAGTACATTTCATTTGATTTATTACTCGCCATAGGTTAGAATTGTGAAGCACTTTAAATACACTGTGAAAAGTGCGTGAGAGATGAAATTGTTTAGGAGTGATTGTAATTATGGAAAATTTCTTCTGGATTGGCATTGCAGGCGGGCTTTTTGCCTTGCTGTTTGCCTTCTACCAGGGGCGCAAGGTTATGACGTTCTCTGAGGGAACTCCGGCCATGCAGAAAATCGCCGCGGCGATTCGCTCAGGCGCCAACGCTTTTCTGAAGCGCCAGTACCGCTCCGTTGCCATATTCTTTGCAATAATGGCGTTAATATTGGGAGTCCTTGCGTATATGGGAATGGTGTCCCCCTTCGTTCCCTTTGCCTTTGTCACCGGCGGCATCTACAGCTGCAGCGCAGGCTATGTCGGCATGAAGATTGCCACTGCCGCCAATGCGCGCACAGCTAATGCCGCAAGTGAGAGTCTCAACAAGGGTCTCAGTGTCGCCTTTTCCTCCGGCGCAGTCATGGGCTTCACCGTCGTCGGACTCGGTCTGCTCGATGTCTCTATCTGGTTCCACGTTCTGAAATACGCATTTCATTGCGATGCGAACACCATCGCAAACACCATGGTCATGTTCGGCATGGGCGCTTCTGCCGCCGCGCTGTTTGCGCGTGTGGGCGGCGGCATCTTCACCAAGGCAGCTGACGTCGGCGCCGACCTTGTCGGTAAAGTCGAGGCCGGCATTCCCGAGGATGACCCCCGCAACCCCGCCACCATCGCAGACAACGTGGGCGACAACGTTGGCGACGTGGCAGGTATGGGCGCTGATCTATATGAAAGCTACGTCGGTTCGATTCTGGCCACCTTCGCCATCGGCGCTTCCGCACATTACGGCTGGAACGGTATGTTCCTGCCCGTCGCGATTGCGGTTGTCGGTGTTCTCTGCTCGATCTTCGGCTCTTTCCTCATCCGCACCAAGGAAGGCGCTACTCAGCGCGAGCTTTTGGGAACACTGCGCAAGGGCACATACTCCGCGGCAGTCCTCTGCGCAATATTCTGCATTCCTCTGACCTACTACATCATGAAGGATGTCGAGGGTGCAAACTGGGTCGGAATCCTTATTTCCATCTTCAGCGGCCTTGTTGCAGGCTGCGCAATAGGATACATAACCGAGTACTACACCTCGGAAACCTATAGGCCCACCCAGGTCGTTGCGGAAGCCACCGAAACCGGCGCCGCCACCACCATCATCGGCGGCATTTCACTCGGCATGAGATCCACCGCATTCCCAATCATCATCGTCTGCGTCGCGATCATTGTCAGCTTCCTGTCTGCCGGCGGAACCCTGCACACCGGCGCTGAGGATTACGCACTGACCTTCAGCCGCGGTCTGTATGGCATCGGCATCGCCGCAATCGGAATGCTCGCCACCCTCGGCATCACGCTTGCAACCGACGCATACGGCCCTGTCGCCGACAACGCCGGCGGCATCGCTCAGATGGCCGGACTTGACGACGAGGTTCGTGAGCGCACCGACGCCCTTGACTCTCTCGGCAACACCACAGCAGCCACCGGCAAGGGTTTTGCAATCGGCTCTGCCGCTCTCACCGCCCTGGCTCTGCTCGTCTCCTACGTTGACATAGCTCGCGTCAACCTCGTGGACGCCGGCAAGGTTGACGCTGCCGGAAACGCTGTCATCGACCTTGGCATTACTAACCCCGCAGTACTCGTCGGCCTGTTCATCGGCGCAATGCTGGTGTTCGTGTTCGCCGCAATGACCATGAGCGCAGTGCAGCGCGCGGCACAGAGTGTTGTTGTTGAGGTTCGCCGTCAATTCCGCGAGATCGTCGGCATTATGGACGGCAGTACCGACCCCGACTATGCCACCTGCGTTGACCTGTGCACCCGCGGCGCTCTCAAGGAGATGGTTGCTCCTTCCCTGCTGGCTGTCGTCGTCCCCATCGTGACCGGACTTATCCTCGGTGTTGAGGGCGTTGTCGGTCTGCTGGCAGGAACCACGGTCACCGGCTTTGCCGTTGCAGTTTACATGTCAAACGCCGGCGGTGCCTGGGATAACGCTAAGAAGTACATTGAGTCCGGTGAGCACGGCGGCAAGGGCAGCGAGTGCCACAAGGCAGGCGTCATTGGCGACACTGTCGGCGACCCGTTCAAGGACACCGCAGGCCCCAGCCTGAACATCCTTATTAAGCTTGTCTCCACGGTTTCCATCGTCTTTTGCGGAGTTATCACCGCCCTGTCCATATTCTAAAAACTACATAAGCCGAAAGGCATAAAAATAGCCCCGTGTTTTCTCAGGAAAACACGGGGCTTTTGCTTTGCACTGTCTTGATTTATTTTGCTCCGAGCACTCTTGCGGCGCTCTCCTCGGCAAACTGCTTGCTGTACAGGTCATGGTAATAACCTCTCTTGCGCAGCAGCTCCTCGTGCTTGCCCTGCTCCACAATCTTGCCGTCACGGACGACCAGTATGAGGTCGGCGCGGCGGATAGTGGACAGACGGTGAGCGATGAGGAAGGAGGTGCGACCCTCCAGAAGGTGGTCAATCGCGTTTTGGATGAGCTGCTCGGTCTGGGTATCGATTGAGCTCGTGGCCTCGTCCAGAACGAAGATGCTGGGGTCGGCCAGAATTGCGCGGGCAAAGGACACAAGCTGCTTTTCACCCGTTGAGAGCTTGTCGCCGCCCTCACCGACATCGCTGTCCCAGCCCTTGTCGAGCTTATCGACGACGGTATCGGCCGAGACTGAGCGGGCCGCGGCCTGAATCTCCTCTTCGCTCGCTTCAAGTCTGCCATATCGGATATTCTCGCGGATTGTGCCGGAGAACAGGTGCGGGTTTTGCAGCACATAGCCTATGCCGGAATGCAGCCAAAGCTGACTGCGCTCGCGGTAATCGCGGCCGTCTATCAGTATCTGACCCTCGGTTGGCTCGAAGAAACGGCAGGCCAGATTCACGAGCGTGGACTTGCCGGCACCGGTCTCCCCGACGATCGCCACGGTCGTTCCGGCAGGAATCTTGAGATTGAAGTGGCTGAGCACGTTGTCCCCGCCGTCCGGATAGCGGAAGGTCACGTCGCGAAACTCGATGTCGCCGACAATCGGCTCCCAATTCTCGCGCTTGGGATTAAACACGTCGCCATACTTGGCAACAACCTCGGGAGTGTCGGACACCTGCGGCACCTGATCCAGAAGTCCGGTCACGCGCTCAATTGATGCCTGCAGAGAGATAAACTCCGCAATATTTGAGGCGATTATCTGGATTGGCTCGAAGATTCCCACGGCGTAAACCGTGAAAACCGAGAGCGTGCTGACCATCAGCACAGCGTCCAGCGTCATGTAGCCGCCGCGCAGCAGCACTATCGCCACCGCAGTTGTGGACATCAGCAGAACAAGTGAAACATACAGCGCGTTCAGCCGTGCGGCCTTGACGCCCGAGCTTCGCATTTCATCGGTTATTTCCTTGAATGCCTTGCTGTCGGTCTCCTCGATGACGAGCGTCTTTGAGGTCTTCGCGCCGGTGATGCCCTCGTTAAACGCACCGGTGATGCGGGAGTTCAGCTTGCGGATTTTCCGGTTCCAGTGCAATATCTTGTTCTGCAGATAGCCGGTCAAAATCGCGATTACCGGCACGACGGTTATAACCACGAGCGCCAGCTTCCAGTTGAGCATCAGCATGATTACAAAAGTGCTGACAACATAGAAAACCGACCAGAGTATGTCTGTCAGGTTCCAGGCGATCATTCCCGCAATGCGGTTTGTGTCGCTCATGACTCGGCTTATGAGATAGCCCACCGGCGTCACGTTATAAAAGGAAAACGACAGGGTCTGAAGGTGTGTGAACAGGGTTTTGCGCATTTCGCGCCCGAGACGCATCTCGATGCGCATCGAGTTGTTGCCGAAGGCCACAACGGACAGGGCACTTAAAATAACGACGCCAAAATAGGCAATCGAGTAGGGCAAAAGTCCGTCCAGGGAGTTGGCCTCGATGAAGTGCTCCACCGCGTAGAGCTGAAACAGGGGGATAATGAGGTCGGCAAACGCCGCCAGGAAGTTGAAAAATATCATCCCCACAAATGCCATCTTGAACTTGGACAGGAAGGGCCACAGGCGCTTCCATATCTTCCAGTCAAACGATTTTGTATATTCCTTCTCGTCAATCGCCGCCATTAGGCCTCGCCTCCTTCGCTCATGAGCTGCCTATCGTCGCTGCTCATCTGAATATCATAAATTTCATGGTAAATTCCCGGTCTTGAGATCAGCTCGGCGTGAGTTCCGATATCGGACACGCGACCGCCGTCAAGAACCATAATTTTATCTGCCTGCATCAGGGTCGTGACCCTGTGCGAAATGATGATGACCGTTGCCGCGCCCAGGCTCTCGCGCAGGGCGCTGCGTATCTTCGTGTCCGTCTCCGCGTCAACCGCGGACAGCGAGTCGTCCAGAACCATGATCGGTGACTTCTGCATGAGCATTCTGGCGATTGCCACGCGCTGCTTCTGTCCGCCGGAAAGCGTGACTCCGCGCTCGCCGACGATTGTCTCGTAGCCCTCGGGAAACTCGATAACAGCCTCGTCAACACAGGCAATGCTCGCCGCGTGGCGAACCTCGGACACCTCCGCGCCCGGACGGGTCGCCGCTATGTTCTCTGCTATCGTGCGTGAAAACAGGAAGGGCTCCTGAAGCACCAGACCGACGTTGCGGCGCAGGCACTCGCGCTTTATCAGGCGGATGTCGCGACCGCCGATGCTGATCGAGCCCTGACCGTCCTCCAGATCATACAGCCTGTCGAGCAGATGTACTAATGTAGATTTGCCGGAGCCCGTGCCGCCTAAAATGGCGAAGGTGCTCTTTGCGGGTATCGTGAAGGAAACATCCTTCAAGACCTCAGCCTCGTCGTAGCCGAAGCTTACATTGCTGAACACGATGTCGCCATCCACAGGCGCATCCACGGCGTCAGGATGATCCCGCTCCGGCTCGGAGTGGAGGATGTAGCCCACGCGGTCCATTGAAACGCCGGCCTTGCTCATATCCGCGAGGACCCTGCCGAGGCTTCGCACCGGCCAGGCCAGACCCGCGTTATAAGACACGAAGGTCAAAAAGCCGCCCAGGGTCAGGCTGCCCTGCACCGCCTCAACAGCGCCGAAGATGACAACCGCCATGACCTGCAGACAGGTCAGCAGCGTGCCGGATGCCCAGTAGACGGACAACAGCTTGCCCAGATGTATCCAAAGCTCCGAAAAATGGTTGTTTTTCTCATTGAAGCGATCCATCTCGAATATCTCACGGCCAAAGGCACGCACCACGCGCACTCCTGTCAGGTTCTCCTGAACCACGGTTGTGAGCTCACCCTCTGCCTCGTCCGCGTCCTTAAACCGCGTTGAGATGCGGCGGTAGAACACGCTTGAGGATATGCCGACAATCGGGATGAACACGAGCGAGACGAGCGACAGCTTCACGTTCATCGAGAACATGATGCCCATGTACAGCACGATCTGGAACACAACCCTCACAACCTCGACAAGCTGGTTGCAGACGAAGGTCCGGATAACATCGACGTCGGATGTGCAGCGCTGGATAATTTCACCCGTCTGATGCGCCGTGTGCCACTCGAAGGGCAGGCGCTGGATGTGTGAAAACAGATCGTCGCGGATGCTCTTCACAAAGCCCTCTGAGCCTCTGGACATATTAATCCTCAGGCCGTAGCCACAGACACCGCGCATTATTGCGATTATCATGACCGCGGCTGCGGCTATCCACAGTGCGCGAACCGGGTCTGCCGCGAGCGTCGCAAAGCCCGGCAGAGACATGATCCACGCGGGTAGGTTTGTCTCCTGGGCGCCGAGGATCGAGTCAACCGTGACCCTTATCACCTGCGGCGTCATGGCGTTAAACGCTATACTCAGCATTGACAGCAGCAGGCCGGCTATAAAGTACTTTAACACCGGTAACGCATATTGCAGGATCATCTGTGTCTTTTCATTTCGTGTTAATTTCTTCTCTTCCATAAACCTCTCTCTTTCATACTATCTTGTGCCATAAAAGGGGCAAAAAAATGCCAAAACGCCCCCGGAAAGCTACTCCGGTGGCGTTTTAGCATGCAAAAATGCGCATTAATTTAGCACAGATCGATGGCATGCAAAACACCCGCCGAAATAGCGGAATGAACGTCTATTACATAACTTCTGGTCTTAACATTCTTGGTCATCTTGCACGCCTCCCTTCTGATAATATTTTAGGTACGTTCGGAAGTATATCCTATCTGCTGTTTCCTGTCAAGGAAAAGATTACAATTAGCTGCTCATCTGGCGTTTTCTGGCAAAGTTCACCATGCCCTCGGTCATGTCGTTTAGGCCCATGAGCATCTTGCCGCCACCGTATGCCGAGCAGGAGATGGGGTCGTCAACCACGACGGTGCGGATGCCGGTATCATGCTCCACCAGACGGTCAAAGCCATATATCAGGCTGCTGCCGCCGGACATTACGATGCCGTTTTGGGAGATATCCGCAATGAGCTCGGGCGGTGTGCGCTCCAGAACGTGGTGCACGCTCTCAAGGATGATCTTGGCCGGCTCCGCCATTACCTCCGCCATCTCGTTGGAGCTTATCTTGATGGTTTTCGGCAGGCCCGTGACCAGATCGCGGCCCTTGACCTCCTCAATGCCGATATCCGGCTTCGGAATCAGGCAGCCGATGCTGATCTTGATCTCTTCCGCTGTTTTTGCGCCGATAAGCACGTTGTGGCGGCGGCGGATATGCCTTATTATCGCGTCGTCAAAGTCGCCGCCTGCGGTCTTTATTGAATCGCACTCGGCAACGCCGCCAAGTGAGACAACTGCAGTCTCGGTCGTGCCGCCGCCGATATCGATGATCATATGACCGTCGGGCTTGGAGACATCCACGCCCGCGCCGTTTGCGGTTGCTACAGCGGACTCGACCATATACACCTTGCGTGCGCCGGCCTCGATAATTGCGTCTATCACAGCCCTCTCCTCAACGCCGGTAATGCTTCCCGGAACGCAAACCAGGACGCGGGGCTTGAAAAGTGAAAAGCCGGTGACCCTGCTGATAAGCTCCTTGAGCATGGCAACAGTCATGTCATAATCTGAAATTACTCCGCCGCTTATGGGCTGGATCGGCACTATGTTCGCAGGGGTGCGGCCCAAGACCTTCTGCGCCTCCTGACCGACTTTAGCCAAACGCCCGGTATACTTGTCAACCGCCACAAGGGTCGGCTCACGTAGGAGAACGCCCTTGCCGCGGACATATAAAAGCACGGCGGTGGTACCCATGTCAATTGCGATATCTCGTTCAAAAAAAAGCATTTCAGCACCTCAATTATATCTTAAACAGTAATTGCTAAGTTTAATCCCGGCTGATGGCAACAGCTGCACACACAACGCGCTCCGCCCCCGCCATACCCAATGTTCTTGCGCATTCGGACACAGTTGCGCCCGTGGTGATGATATCGTCTACGAGAAGTATTCTGCGACCTGCGACAAGCTCGCGGTCCACTATCTCGTACGCGCCGGAAATGTTCGCACGGCGACGCTCCACAGAGCCGGTTCCGGACTGCGGCGCTGCATTTACGCATTTTCTGAGCGTCTCTACGGCAACATCGTTCAGCTCCAGAGCCATAGCCATCGCGATGAGCATGGCCTGGTCATAGCCGCGTTTATGCAGGCGCTCTCTGGAAAGCGGCACCCAGGAAATAAGGTCAAACTCACCCGCCAGGCATTCGCGCACGCACTGCGCCGTCAGCCTGCCGAATATACCGGCATAGGCCGTCACGCCGTCAAACTTATAGCGGCGTATCGCATCGCGCACCTTGTCCTCGTAATACAGCGGCGCGACGCAGG
>CAZHUG010000071.1:0-9191 GCA_964535405.1 uncultured Oscillospiraceae bacterium
CAAGGGTGTGGGCAGATTAAATTGCGCTTGAAACCTTGGGACATTCCTGCATCGCGGATGGCATTAAGAGGAATTATCCTCTTTGTTGATAGAAAATAGATAAATCTCCTTTATCCTTATGGAAGGAGATGATTTTATGAAGCACGTTTCAGTTTACATTCTGCTTTCACGCTCGGGAACCATGTTTTCGCGGGCAATACATACAGCCACATCGGCGACCGGAAATTATACGCACGCTTCACTTTGCGTTCAAGTCGGCGACACGCCTCATATATATAGCTTTGCGCGGCGCTACCCACGACTGCCCTTACCCGCGGGCATGATTCGCGAGGATGGCCCGGCGGGGTTTTTTGCCCTTCATCCGGAAACGCCCTGCGCGCTCTATAAGCTTGAGCTTCCCAACAGAGTCAGCGCCAAGGTTTTGGCCATTGTTGATAAAATGTTTCAAAAAAACAAGAAATATCGCTATAGTATAATAGGAACTGCACTTTGTGGGCTGGACATTGCGCACGAAAGGCGTTATTATTATTTTTGTTCCCAGTTCGTGGCTGATGTGCTGGAAAAAGCAGGCGCACTGAGCCTGCCCAAGGAACCGTCACTGATGATGCCCACAGATTACGAACACATGCCCGAGCTGAAACAGGTCTATCAAGGGCCTGTCGGCGGTATATTGCCGCTCGGAGATGATTGGGGTCCGGAGGGGTTGGAATATGTCTTCCCGCCAGAAGCGGCAGCTATCTGAACAAAATAAAAAGCTTATTGCCGGCAGTTCTGTGGCGGTGTTCATTCTGCTTACGCTTTTGGTGTTTTGGTTTGTCGGCAGACCCATGCTCCAATTCGTCTCGGAGCCGGACCGCTTCCGTGATTGGGTTGACAACGGCGGTATAATGAGTCGTGTCTGGTTTCTTGGAATGCTGCTTTTGCAGGTTTTTGTCGCCATAATCCCCGGGGAGCCGTTTGAGATTGGCGCGGGCTACGCCTTTGGTGCGCTTGAGGGCACACTCCTGTGCATTTTAGGCACGGCAATCGGCAGTATGCTGGTGTATTTTTTCGTCAGACACTTTGGCGTTCATGCTGTTGAAATCTTTTTTTCCAGAGAGAAAATTAACTCTCTGCGTTTTTTGCGAAGCGAAAGACGACGCAACACTCTGGTGTTCCTTCTGGTACTCATTCCGGGTACGCCGAAGGATCTGCTGGGCTATTTTGTGCCGCTCACCGGCATGCGCCCGCTCACCTGGCTTTTTATCACCAGCGTGGCGAGAATACCGTCAATCATAACATCTACTATTGGCGGCGACGCGTTGGGCATGAAAAACTACGTGTTTGCCGCTGTCGCTCTTGGAATAACCCTGCTAATAAGCGGCACGGGTTTATTGATCTACCGCAGAATCTGCCGAAGGCATGACAAGAATGTAAACGAGGAGGACGACACGTATGTCTGACAGAATACTGATCGTCGATGACGAGCTGGATATAGTGGACATGCTTGCCAGATATTTTCGCTCTCTAGGCTATGAGGTGCTGCCCGCACACAGCGGAGCCGAGGCTGTCCGGTTGGCGCAACGCCGTCCGGACATTATTTTACTTGATATAAACATGCCCGACCTCGGCGGTCTTGAGGTCTGCCGCCTCATAAGGGAGCACATATCCTGCCCTATTATCTTTTTGACGGCAAGGGTTGAGGACAGCGATAAGATAAAGGGCTTTGCCGCAGGCGGTGACGATTATGTCGTCAAACCCTTTTCCATAGACGAGCTTGGCGCGCGTGTCAGCGCGCACCTGCGCCGCGAGCGGCGTCATGCCTCCTCTGCCGAGCTGCACTTCGAGGGTAAGCTGGCGATTAATTACTCGGACAGGGCCGTGTTCTACGCCGGTACGGAGATTCCCTTCGCGCGCAAAGAATTTGATATCATCGAATACCTCTCCCAGAACCCGGGACTGGTATTTGACAAGGATCACATATACGGGAGTGTCTGGGGTATAGACGGCGAAGGCGATTCGAACGTGGTGACGGAGCACATTCGGCGCATCCGTGTCAAGTTCTCCGCCGCCGGCTCAAGACAGCACATCGAAACTGTCTGGGGGTGCGGCTATAAATGGACAAGATAAAGTGGCGTGAAAAACCCGTACGCGAGCATTACAGGGACATCTCAATCAGCACGGCATTCATGCTCTATGTCGTCGTAGCCGCCGTGATTTCAACCGCACTCTGCTCAATTTCGCTCAATTTTTTCAATAACAAGCAAAACGAGATGGCCCTAAAATACCGTGACATGGCTCAGGAGTATTTTGTCCCAACCGGTGGCAGATACAGCGTCAAAAACTCCGAAACTGAGGCTACCTATGTCATTTTCGACGCTACTGGCACAATTTTGGACAGCTTTACTGCCAGCTATTACGACACCAATGTGAGCTTTTCCGGGATAAAAACCGATGAGGACTCCCGAAGTGACTCAATAGAAGCGCTTACAATCCTCGTCATGCCGAACTACAGTGCCAAGGACACCATTATATCCCGCACAATGTCTATTGCGGAGGCTTTGTGTATTCCTTTGTTTTACCTCTCCGCTCTGGTCATCTGCGCCAGCAGCTTCTATCGGCGCAAACTCAAAGAGCCGATTGAAACCCTCGACGCGGCCTCAGAGCGTATAGCCGAAAACGACCTTGACTTCACGATCGAAGCAAAGACTCAAAACGAGCTTGGCAGACTGTGCAGCTCGTTTGAAAAAATGCGCGGAGCACTGGTTGAGAACAACAGCGAGATGTGGCGGCAGATGGAGGAGCGGCGCAGACTAAACGCCGCATTCTCCCACGATCTTCGCACCCCGCTCACGGTGCTCAAGGGTCACGCCTCGATGCTCGCCTCCTCGCTTCCGGACGGCAAGGCCACGCGTGCCGAGGCCGCCGAGGAGATTCGCGTCATGCAGACTCACATTGCGCGAATGGAGAACTATGTTGACGCCATGACCCGTCTCCAGCGTCTTGAGGATGCCGAGATACACCGCCGAGCCGTTGACTTGAGCTTTTTTTGCTCCGCGCTTCACGATTCCGCTCAAATAATTTGCGGGGATAAAGCCGTGAAGCTGTCTGTATCGGGTTCTGAGAAATCTGCTAACATCGATCCGGATATTGTCATGCAGGTCTGTGAAAACATGCTCTCAAACAGCTCCCGTCACGCAGCATCAAGCGTATATGTGACTGTGTTCTCTGATAAGGAGACATTCTCGGTGACGGTTGAGGACGACGGACCCGGTTTCTCCATCGAAGCGCTGGACAAAGCCACCTCGCCATTTTACAAGGGCAGAGAGGAAGGCCCGGCGCACCTCGGCCTGGGGCTGAACATATGCAATATCCTGACCCACCGCCACGGCGGCAGTCTGCATGTCGGCAACAGCAAGCTTGGCGCGACTGTCACCGCCAAATTTTCTAGTCTGTGAGGAAATCATGCACTACGTAGACGCAAAGGGAATACTCTCCGCAAACAACGTAATGAACATCTATCGCGGCTGCTCACACGGCTGCATCTACTGCGACTCGCGCAGCCATTGCTACAATATGCAACACGATTTTGAGGATATAGAGGTCAAACGCAATGCGCCGGAGCTGCTGGAGGACGCATTGCGGCGCAGGCGTGCCCGCTGCATGGTATCCACAGGCGCAATGTGCGACCCATATCTGCATATAGAAAAAACCGAGCGCCTGACACGGCGCTGTCTTGAGATTATTGACCGTCTGAGCTTCGGCGTTTCAATTATCACGAAGTCCGATCTCATTTTGCGCGATCTGGACCTGCTGCGCAGCATAAACGAGCACAGTAAATGTGTCGTCGCCATGACTCTGACCACCTATGACGAGGAGCTCTGCCGGGTTTTGGAGCCGAAGGTCTGCACGACGCGCCGCCGTTTTGAGACTCTGTGCGCCTTGCGCGATGCGGGCATCCCGACCGTGGTGTGGCTCACCCCCGCCCTGCCCTTCATAAATGACACGGAGGAAAACCTCCGAGGCCTGCTCGACTACTGCTTCCAGGCCGAGGTTCGCGGCATCATAAGCTTTGGCAGCTTCGGCGTCACACTCAGGCAGGGCGACCGGGAATATTTTTATGCTAATCTCGACCGGAGCTTTCCCGGCATGAAGCAGCACTACATTAAAAGTTTCGGCGACTCATATGAGTGTCCCAGCCCCAATTCCGCCCAACTCATGAGGATACTGCTCAAGCAGTGCAAGGCGCGCGGCGTGATGACCTCCACCGACAGTATTTTCAAATACGCCATGGAATTTGAGGACAAGCTCGCCGCACAGCAAATGAGCCTTTTTTGAAGGGAGAACCCGCTAATCATATGAAATATTATTTTGCACCTCTGGAGGGTGTCACGGGCTATGCCTTCCGCCTTGCCCATGCGAGATATTTTTCGCCGGCGGACAAATACTTCACACCCTTTTTCTCGCCCACGCATACCCGCCAGCTTACGCCTCGCGACATTCGCGAGCTTTCTGCGGAGCACAACCGGGGCATCTGCTGCGTGCCGCAGATCATGGCAAAGGACGCAGGTGACTTTCTCTGGGCTGTCGAGCAGCTCGCCGGCATGGGCTACCGCGAGGTAAACCTCAATCTGGGCTGTCCTTCCGGCACCGTCTCCGCCAAGGGCAAGGGCTCTGGCTTTTTGGGAAAACTGAGCGAGCTGGACATTTTTCTGGAGGAGGTCTACTCTAAAACGCCTGTGCCAATCTCGATAAAAACGCGCTTAGGCTTAGCAGAGCCGGAGGAATTTCTGAAAATACTGGAAATTTACAATAAGTATCCCATCCATGAACTGACGATCCACCCGCGCGTGCAGAAGGATTTCTATAAAAACACGCCGAGGATGGACGCATTTGCCAGAGCGTATGCCGGCAGCGCCGCGGCAGTCTGCTATAACGGCGACCTGTTCGCGCCTGAGGATGTGCTCGCACTGGGCGAGCGCTTTCCGGAGCTTCCCGCAGTCATGCTCGGCCGCGGCGCTGTCAGAAACCCCGGCATGTTCGGCACTCTGCGCGGAGAGCCTGCCCCAAAGCGCGCGGCACTGCGCGAGTTTCACGACGAGCTTTTTGAAGCTTACTGTCTGGATTTCGGCTCTGTCCATAACGCCATGCACCGCATGAAGGAGCTTTGGAGCTATCTTATCGTGCAGTTTCCAAATTCAGAAAAGGAGATTAAAAGACTCAGAAAATCTCGCACGTCGGCAGATTACAGCTCTGCTGTGGACGATATATTCAGAACATAAAAGAAGCAAAACGGATACCATTTTTGGTATCCGTTTTGCTTTGCGCCGATAACTGGAGCCTTATTGAGACGCGATATCGTCAGCTATACCTTGCGTTATATCCAAGCACCGCCCCGCACAGGCCGCCGATAATATGCGTGAGCTGCGACACGCTGTCCTTCGTGAGCAGACCGGCCAACACCTCGCCGCCTATGTAGAACACAATCACCAGAATCAGCGTCAGCGGTATATCGCCGTGGCTCATGCCCGACAGCGATGCCATCACGATGAGCATGAATACGATGCCCGAGGCGCCGAGAAGCCCGACATTGGGGAAAAACACCCACTGCACGAGCCCGGAGACGAAGGCTGTCACCACAACCGCGATAAGCAGTCTGCGGCTTCCGTAGCGCTCCTCCATAGGCGGGCCGATCACGAGCAGCATCAGCATATTGCCGATATAGTGATCCCAGCCCGAGTGCCCCAGAACGTGAAGAAAAAATCTCGGATAGGTCCAGAAATCAGTCAGCGACGAGCGGTAGACGCAGAAGTATTTTGTCGTCGATGCGCCGTCTGTCAGCACTCCCGCAAGCAGGGAGGCAAGGCTTAGAAATGCGAAGGTCAAAATGACGGGCGAGTTATACGATATCCGTTTGAATCTCATGTATTTCGAGCACCTTTCTAATATCTTCCGGAAGTGGCGCGCTCGCGATTACCTCCTCGCGCGTCAGCGGATGTATGAGCCGCAGTGCGACCGAATGCAGTGCCGGGCGGTCCAGCTGTGTACTCGCCGTACCATAGAGCCTGTCGCCAAAAAGCGGATTGCCCAGCGCGGCAAAGTGCACGCGTATCTGATGCGTTCTTCCGGTCTCGGGCCGGACACGCAACAGGGTAAGTCCCCCGCCGCTTGCCAGAGTCTCGTAGCGGGTGCGCGAGGGCGCTCCGCTGTCACTCACGCCGAAGCGCCTCTCCTCACCCACCCGGGATATCGGGCGGTCTATCAGACCGCAGGGCGGCTCCACGAGCCCGACCGCCAACGCGATGTATTCGCGTTTAAAGTCATCAGTATGTAAAATTCTTCGAATTCTGTCGTGCATGTATCCGGTTTTCGCCGCACACATGAGCCCCGTCGTGCCCCTGTCGAGGCGGTTTACCGGATGAAATGGCGTATTCGTGCCCAGATATGCCGCGACGGCAGATCCAAGCGTCGGCTCGCCCCTGTCGGACTTGCCGTGCACCGCCACGCCGGCGGGCTTATTGATGATGAGGATGTCCTCATCCTCCCAAATCACATCCAGCCTCGCGCCACCCGGCGTGAAGCTGCCGCGACGGCGGTCGCCGACCTCCACAGTCAGCTTGTCAAGGGCGCGGACAGTGTCAATCGTCCTTGCGGGCTCTCCGTTTATGCGCACCGTCCCCTCGCGGGACTTCAGCCGCGTCACCAGTCCGGCAGAAAGGCCGAGCTCGCGCTGGAGAATGCTGCGCACGCGCCGTCCGTCGAGCGCGGCGGGAACGATATATTCAAGTGTCCTGCGGCTCACGGACGGGCCAGCGCCCTGTCGTAGGCGTCCTTCGTTTTGGCGTCGAAGCAGACCATGCGCACGCGCTCCATTGCCGGATGCTCATCCAAAAAGGCTGCGATGGTTTCTATCGCGACCTGCGCCGCCATATCCAGCGGATAGCCGTATACGCCCGTGCTGATCGACGGGAAGTCCACGGTTTTGCAGTCGTTCTCCGCCGCCAGGGACAGACAGGAGCTGTAACAGCCCGCGAGCAGCTCCGCTTCGCCCTTACTGCCGCCGTGCCACACAGGGCCGGGTGTATGCAGCACATAGCGCGCAGGCAGACCATAGCCCTTTGTTATCTTGGCCTTGCCGGTTTCACAGCCGCGCAGCGTCCGGCACTCGGCCAAAAGCTCAGGCCCGGCCGCGCGGTGTATCGCGCCGTCAACCCCGCCCCCGCCTAAAAGCGAGGTGTTTGCCGCGTTTGCAATGGCGTCAACGGCTGACTTTGTGATGTCGCCCTTTATTATTTCTATGCGTTTATGCATGTCTGCGCCCCCTAAACTAAATCAAGCTATATTACCATATTTTTCTCATTTTCACAACGCCCGCAAACATTATTGCGCTGATTTGAAGTTGTAAATAGGCTTAATAACAGCGTCTATTGCAGCTGTCGGGCCGATATTATTGACAATGTCCTCCATGTTCTTGTAAGCCATGGGGCACTCGTCAAGCGTGTTGCGGTCTACAGAGGTTGTGTAGATTCCCTCCATCTGCTTTTTAAACTCGGAAACCGTGAAGCTCTGCTTCGCCTGGCTTCGGCTCATGAGCCTGCCCGCCCCGTGCGGAGCCGAGAAGTTCCAATCCTCATTGCCCTTGCCGCTGCAAAGAAGACTGCCGTCACGCATATTTATGGGGATGAGCAGGCGCTCGCCCCGTTTTGCGGAGACCGCACCCTTGCGCAGAATCATATTATCCGTATCGATATAATTGTGAATAGTCGTGAACTGCTCAAGCACGTGAAATTTCATAGCCCTGACAATTGTGTCCATCATCGCCCTGCGGTTCAGGCTCGCATAGCGCTGAGCGATCACCATGTCGTGCATATACTGCTCAAAGAGCTCACCCTCGGCATAAGCAAGCTGCTTCGGTATGCTCTGCTCCGCCTCAAGCTGTTTCAGTGCGCCTTTTATCTCAGCCTCCCGCCCCGCCGCCTTCAGCTCCGCAATCGTATTATCCAGCGCCTGCTTATGTCTGACTTTCAGGGCCTTATACGCTCTTCCCTGATAGTAGTTTGCAATCTGAAGGCCGAGATGCCGGCTTCCGGAGTGCACGACGACGTAAATATTGCCCTCATCGTCCCGATTCGCCTCAATAAAATGGTTGCCGCCGCCGAGAGTCCCGATGCTGTGCAGCGCTCTGTTATAGTCGATCTGCTTCAGGCAGTGCAGGCTCTCCAAATCCGCATCGCCAGAAAATCTGTGTCTGTCTTTGCGGATCGAAAAGCCGGAGGGTATCCCCTGCCTTATGACAGTATCGAGCTTCTGCGGCTCGATATTTTTTTCTTTAATCCGTATGGTCTCCATGCCGCAGCCGATGTCGACTCCGACAAGATTCGGGCAGACCTTATCCTCTATCGTCATGGTCGTGCCAATAGTACAGCCCGCGCCCGCATGAATATCCGGCATCATCCGAATCCTGCTCCCTGCGACGTAGGGCTGGTTTAAAAGCTCTATTACCTGTGAAATTGACATGTCGTCAACGGTATCGGCGAACACCTTTGCCGATGCAAATTTACCCTGCAGCTCCAGCATCAGATTGCCTCCTCGTTTCAGTGGATTACTGGAATTATATCACAAATCAAACCCGGTTCAAACAGCAAAAACGCCCCGACGATATGTCGGGGCGTTGTCACATTTTATTCTTCCGCGTCGGGCGGCTGATCTTTGCTTATCAGGATGCGCTCAACGCGAAGTCCGTCCATCTCAAGCACAGTAACCGTCACGTCGTCAAAGATGAAGCCCTGCCCGGGCTTCGGAAAGCCGCCGAACATCTCCAGCGTCCAGCCCCCGACAGTCTCGCTTTCGCAATCGAAGCTCTCCTCCGAATAGCCGATAAGCTCCTGAAAATCGGCAATGGACATGTCGCCGTCAAGCTCGTACTCGCCGTTGGCCTTCTCGACAACCTCCTGCTCGACCTCGTCGGTCTCGTCCCAAATCTCGCCCACGATCTGCTCAAGCACGTCCTCCATCGAGATGACGCCGAGCGTGCCGCCGTATTCGTCGGTGACGATGGCAAGATGCTTCTTGGCACGGCGCAGCTCTGCAAGCACCTGCGGCAGCTTGATGGTTTTATAGACATACAGCGGCTCCATGAGCATGGAGCGAATGTCAGGCCTGGGATTATCAATCCTCGCCTTGAGGAAATGGTTCAAATACAGAAAACCGAT
>CAZHUG010000072.1:0-9137 GCA_964535405.1 uncultured Oscillospiraceae bacterium
TAACCGGTCGGTCCGGGGTTCGAGTCCCTGAAGGCCCACCACAAGAGAGTATCCGAGAGGATGCTCTCTTTTTTTGTCCACTATGACAGGTACCCGGATATTTTGCCCTATAATCATAGGACTTGGCTAGGTCTTTATATAAACAGAAGATATGCTGAAAGACCAGCTATAAAAATTCCGGAGGAAAAAATAGCAGGTCGTACCCGTCTGATTATGGGCACGACCTTTTATCTAGAAATCACCTTATCATTCAGCAGCGATGTATACATCCATGTAAGCAACACCTTGACGCTCACATATCTTTTCAAAGCATGGCAGGATATTTTTTGCTTCCTTATGAGTTAAACCGTTCGCGCCCATGTAGCGCAAAAGAGTCTTGTACGCGTTCGGTATGAGTGAAAATGCGGCTGAAAACGGGTCTTTAATCGTGATTACTGCATACTTTTGCTCGTTTTGGCTGATTGCATGAGGGCATTCTTTTGAGAATTCTTGAGGCAGGATACAGGCAGCAGTGTATCCATGCATGTGGTGGACGTTTGTCTGCTCCAAAGACACGAAGGGAAAGTCCCAGCCTATTATTTCAGGTTTCTCTATCCCATTTCTCACCGCCCACTGCTTAATGTGATTTGTCGCGTCCTCCTCAGGCTCGGCGCTGATTACTGCGTACCGCACATACCGAAAAGCCGGCACGCTTTCAATGCGCACATCGCTATATGCTTCGTGGTATGAATTCATGTTTTGCAGCAGCAGTTCATCTAGCGTGCAGGCAAACAGCTTGCTCAGGCTTATGGCCTTTTCCATCTCCGGATAGGCAGAGTCCATCTCCCATTTAGATATCGTCTGACGGGATACTTCCAGCTTCTCGGCCAATTGCTCCTGAGTCATGTTTTTCTGCAGCTTTCGAAGAAACTGCAAGTTTTGTCCAAAGCTCATTTCACTTTCCCCTTCGTAATTGATAAGTAAATAATAGCTTATGATGTATAAAAAGTACAGCAACTCGCCTTATCATTTTCTTGTTTTATGGCAACTTCAAGTTGTTCAAAACGCATCACGTCATTAGAATGATTAAATAAATGTTAAGAGATGGTCAGCGAAAAAGAAAAATTGCGGTCGAATAATGTAGAATTCATAAGCAAAAATCTACTTTATGCACAAAGTAAACCGGTTCCATTACTTGAAAACGCCGAAATAATTAACAATTCATTAATATTTGTTGACTTTGCTTGGCTTAGGGGCTAATATGACATCAAAATCATATGTGGAAATATTAGGAGTATAACTTGAAAACGCAAGGAGAAAAAAAGGTTACCATTGATGATGTTGCTCGTAGATGTGAAGTCTCCAAGACGACTATATCTCGCTTTCTGAATGGGAAATACGAAAATATTTCCGCTGACACCCGCAAGAGAATTCAAAAAGTTATTATTGAACTTGACTACCAGCCAAACCGTTCGGCGCAGCGACTGAAAGCAAGCAAGAGCATGCTGATCGGCTGTATTATCGGAGATATAAGCAGCCCCTTCTCGGCTCTTTTACTCAAGGGGATTATCAACGCCTGTGAAGACGCCGGTTATCAGGTCCTTTTCGCGGATTGCGATGACGATCCGGCAAAAGAGCGAAGCGCAATAGACGGCTTTGTTGCAAATAGAGTTGATGGACTAATAGTAAACACATCCGGTGGCAATGAGGAGCACCTCCTTTTCCTAAACCGGCAGGGGACGCCGATAGTTCTGGCTGACCGTTCACTCATACACACCGGACTCTTGGATACTGTCACGGCACAAAACCGGGTGGCTGCATATGACTGCGTTAAGCTCCTGGGTGACTACGGATATGATAAAGTGGCATTCTTTACTGAGGGCAACAGGCTTATTACACCCCGTATACTTCGATATGAGGGCTACTGCGACGGCGTTGGGGAATTTCTTACCGACGACGCCCAGCCTGAGCTCTATGAGTTTAACCGCAATGACACCAATGGCTGCAGTAAACAGCTCCGTCAGTTCCGCGATAAACATCCGGGTGAGCGTATAGCGATCCTGTGCGTCAACGGCGTCGCAACACAGCACGTTCTGATGGCGTTTAAGGATACAAGTTTTTCAATTGGCTATGATTACGGACTTTGCGGCTTTGACGATTGGAATTGGCTCCAGCTGGCACCTCCGGGAATAACCTCTGTGGCCATTGATACTAAGGACATGGGCGCCCGGGCAGCCAAGCTTCTCATAGAGCGCATAGACGGAAAAAGACCTGCAGATTCACCGCCGGCATTAATTGAACTTCCGAACGAGATAATTGTTCGCGGCTCCACAGTAAGTGGAGAATAGGTAACTTAATATTTCAGCAAGAGCCCAAACGAGGGGCTTTGAGGATAGGGCCTTGAAAATAGGCCGAGTATGTTTTGCCCATTTGGTTAACCGGTTTCCGAAACCGATTGATTGACGGATCCACCAAATTTTCGTCGAATAATGGCGTAAAACCATCTGCTTTGTATTTGTCAGCTCTGCTGGTTGACATAAAATAAAAACTGGAGGACATCTAAAATGAAGAGTAAGAAGATCATCGCACTGCTTCTCGCAGCAATAATGGTTCTGGCTTTGGCCGCATGCGGAAGCGAACCCGTAAAAACCCCCGACCCTGACAAAACCGGAGAGCCCGCTGTGAACACTGGCGAGCCTGCCGGCGATAAGATTGGCGCAACAGTCCTTAAGTGCGCATTTAACCAGACCATCGAAAACCCCGAGGCGCAGACGCTTCTCGACCTCAGCGACAAGCTGTACGACGCCACAGAGGGCCGCTACTCCATCGAGGTTTTCCCCAACGAGCAGCTTGGTTCTCAGCAGGAATCTCTTGAGTCCGTTCAGAACGGCGCCATTGAGATGGCACTGGTCGCAAACTCCATTGTTGAAAACGTCAACTCTGACTTCGCGATCATCGGCTGCCCCTACATATACGACAGCATAGAGCATCAGGAAAAGCTCTTTGCCTCCGGCGAGCTTGATGAGCTGTTTGCCACTACCGCAGACAATGGCTTCAATGTCCTGTGTGCGTATAGCCTGGGCTCTCGCTCTGTTTACACCCGCGACGGTGCAATTACCAGCCCCGAGGACCTCGCCGGTCTCAAGATCCGTGTCATGCAGTCCGACACCATGATCCAGATGATCAACTACATGGGCGGCGTTGGCACTCCCATGGGCCAGGGTGACGTTTACTCCGCCATCCAGTCCGGAATTCTTGACGGTGCTGAGAACAACATCATCACCTACACCGACCTTCTTCAGTACGAAGTTGCCCCCTACTATTCCTACACCAACCATCTGATGGTTCCCGACCTGCTCTGCATCAGCAACAGCGTTTTGTCCGGCATGTCTGAAGCGGACCAGGAGGCCTTCAAGAAGGTCGCCACCGATTCCGTCAGCTTCATGTTCAATCTGGCTGAGGATCTTCGCGCCGAGTATCGCAGCACCTGCGAGGGCTACGGAGTTACCTTCACCGAAGTCGACATTGCCCCGTTCCAGGAGAACATGGCTCCCTTCATCGAAGAGGTTGCCGGACGTTCCGATATGACCACCGCTATCTACGAGGCCATCAAGTCTCTGAGATAAGCTGCATAAACGGGATTCGGCCCGCAGTATCCCTGCGGGCCGTTTTCTAAGGATCATTATGTCACCAGCAAGCAATTAAGGAGGGCAAGGAATGAAAGCTCTAAACGTAATAAAAAAAGCTTTAGATAAGGCAATGGAGTGGATTTGCATAGTCATTCTTGCAATAATGACGGTTCTGGTCACGTATCAGGTTATAACAAGATTATTCAATGACCCCAGCGCTATCTCAGAAATACTTGCACAATATCTGTTCGTATGGCTCGTCATGATCGGAGGCGCGTATGTCTTCGGCATACGTGATCACCTAAGCATAACTGTTCTAAAGGACAGACTGAGTCCCGCACTCAACTTTGTTGTAGAGATATTTATTTATGGTGTGTTAATTGCATTCTCGGTTCTGGTGTGCATCTATGGCGGCGGAAACATGACCGTTAGACAGATGTCAGCTGTCGATGCAGCATTGCAGATACCCAGAGGTTATATATACATGGCTGTGCCCTTCTGCGGTGTAGTGATGACATTTTACTCCGTTTATAATATTGCCCTGGCTTATGTGGAATATAAAAATGGAATTAAACGCGTCGGCGATGATACCGCCGGCACGATGTAAGGGAGGACGAGAGCAATGGCAACTGCAGGAACAGCAGCACTGGTAATGGTAATAACCATTGTAGTAACACTCACACTCGGCTTTCCCATCGGTCTTAGCATTGGCGCAGGCTCCGCAGCAGGAATGGCGGTAGTGCTTCCGTTTGCAGCAGCGATGGAGACAGCCGCACAGACCTTCTTCAAGGGCGCAAACTCATTTTCACTGCTCGCGATACCCTTCTTCGTCCTTGCGGGCAACCTGATGAACAACGGCGGCATTGCCAAACGTCTGATTGGCTGCGCTAACCTCATCGCCCACAAGCTCCCCGGCGGTTTGGCACAGACCAACATCGTGGCAAACATGCTCTTCGGCGCAATTTCCGGCTCCGGCGTGGCTGCGGCCTCCGCCATGGGCGGAATCCTCGGCCCCCTTGAGGAGGAAGAGGGATATTCCAGAGAGTACTCTGCGGCGGTTAATATTGCCTCCGGCCCGACCGGAATGATGATCCCGCCGAGCAATATTATGATTGTCTACGCAACCGTGGCCAGCGGAGTTTCGATTGCGGCGCTGTTTATGGCCGGATACATCCCCGGGATTCTCTGGGGCGTAGCATGCATGATAGTCGCCGGCATCATGGCAAAAAAGCGCGGCTACGTTAGCAAGACCAAGTACAGCTTCAAGCTTGTCATCAAGACGCTGTGGGAGGGTATTCCCAGCCTTCTGCTGATTCTCATCGTCATCGGCGGTGTTCTCAGGGGCTGGTTCACGGCGACAGAGGGCTCCGCAATCGCAGTGTGCTACTCGCTGATACTTGGATTTTTGTACCGCAACATCAAAGTTCGCGACTTGCCTAAGATTCTCCTCGATTCCGTCAAGACCACTGCGGTTGTTGAGTTTCTTGTCTGTGTGTCGGCAATTATGTCTTGGGTAATGTCTTATGCAAAGATCCCCCAGATGATAGCCGCCGGCCTTCTCGATATAAGCGAAAACCCCATAATCATTCTGCTTATTATGAACGTGATTCTCCTGATTGTCGGCACCTTCATGGACCCGACACCCGCAGTTTTAATCTTCACGCCGATCTTCCTGCCGATAGTCCAGGGCTTTGGCATGCACCCGGTTCACTTCGGCCTCATCATGGTCATGAACCTCTGCGTCGGCACACTTACCCCGCCTGTTGGCGCGATTCTCTTTGCCGGCTGCAGAATCGGAAAGGTCAGCATAGAGCAGGTCATAAAGTTACTTTTGCCATTCTTTGCGGTTCTCACGGTCTGCCTGTTGCTGGTCACCTTTATCCCCGAGCTGTCCCTGATGATTCCCAGAGCGCTCGGCCTGATAAAGTAAGAAGCTTAGGGAGGATAAGACGATGAATGCAAAGGATCTCGGTTTTGAACTTCTACATATCGGAATAAACCAGGCTGATGCGGCTGAATCCGCTTCCACCATGGACATTCTGACCAGCCTGTTCGGCTTTGACTCCAGAGAGACTAATGGCTCCTGGTTTATCAACGAGCAGTTTGAGATAATGAAAATGCCCTTCCGCGGGCGTCTGGGCCACATTGCTGTCGGCACGAGTGATGCCGCAGCGGCCCGCAGTTACCTCGAGAGCAAGGGGATTGCCTTCGAGGAGAGCACTGCAAGCTATAACGCTGAGGGTAAGCTTCAGGTTATTTACTTCCGCGACGATATCGCAGGCTTTGCCTTCCATCTGTCGCAGAAAAAGTGACAAGCAAGGAGTGAACTAAAATGGATATTCGCTATTCAACAGGTCCCAATGACGTTAAGAGATATACCACCCAGGAGCTGCGTCAGGAGTTTTTGATTCAGAACCTGTATGCAGCCGATGAGGTTCACGCGGTGTATTCTCATGTAGACCGCATGGTCGTGCTCGGCATCATGCCCGTAAACGAGGCTCTTTCGATTGATAAGGGCATCGACGTTTGGGCGAACTTCGGCACAGGATATTTCCTGGAACGCCGCGAAGCCGGTGTGTTTAACCTCGGCGGTGCAGGCTGGATCGAGGCTGATGGTGAGCGCTTTGAGCTGGACTTTCAGGATTGCCTGTACATAGCCAAGGGCACACAGAAGGTCGTTTTCGGCAGCAACAGCGCCGATGAGCCCGCACGTTTCTATCTGGTTTCCGCGCCGGCACACAAGGTCTGCAAGACCACCTTCATCTCCATTAAGGACGCAAACAAGCGCCCTCTGGGCAAGATGGAGACCTCCAACAAGCGCGTTATAAACCAGTTTATACATCCTGATGTGCTTGAGACCTGCCAGCTCTCTATGGGGCTTACCCAGCTTGACCCCGGCAACGTCTGGAACTCTATGCCTCCGCATACACATGAGCGCCGCATGGAAATTTACACGTACTTCAACATTCCCGAAGGTGAGGTTGTTTTCCACATGATGGGACAGCCTGAGGAGACCAGACATCTGCTTATGCGCAACTATGAAGCGGTCATATCTCCTTCATGGTCACTGCACGCCGGCTGCGGCACCGCAAACTACACCTTTATCTGGGCTATGGGTGGCGAGAACCAGGCCTTCGACGATATGGACAACCTCGCAGTTACAGACCTGAAGTGAGACAAGAAAACAGTCCCGATATTTCTATCGGGACTGGAATCAGGCCTCGGGAGGGGACACAAGACCCTTGACCAGAAGCATGGGTGAGGGTCGGAAGATGTGGAGATAATTCCGCAGCTCCTGATCCTCAACTTTCTTATAGTTTTCGCGAATGATGCAGTAGTCCATCATAAACAGGTATAGACAAATTTCGAAGTCGTTGCCCAGGAAGGCCGGAACATAATCCGGCGGGATGAGGTGCAGCGGCAGAGAGCTCTGCCGAAAGACGTTGAACATGGAATCAACCCACTTGTTACCATAGACAATGGCCAGAGCGGGTGGAAGACCGGGCAGTGAGCATGCAAAGATGTTTTTCATCTTCTTCGTCAGTGTTGGTTCACCCGCGTCCGGATCGTAGGAGCATATTGAGTCGTGGAATGAAAGTACACCGGTTTTAGAGCGCTTAAAGCGCTTCGGAATAAAGGCGGCGCGTTTCTTGGCGAGCGAATCCTCGTCAAACCACTCTGACATCTTGGGCTGGTTAAAGTGAAACGTCATGTCAACACCGGAGAAGCTGTGCCTTACTGTGTAAATGGCTGCGGCATCTTCGGGCAGATAGTTTTTGTCGCTGTCCAGCGCTTTTTCAAATAGCCACTTCCACTGCTCAGAAAACTGGGAATAATACTCTCTTTCTTTTACAAAATAATCTTGAAGCAGATTGAAAACAGCCTTGTAGATCCCCCTGTTGTCCATATATTACCTCCCGAATTTTCTTTGTCCACATTATAGGTCATAATTCGGAAAAAAACAACAGGCAGTGATTTTTATTATTGAAAGGAGAAGCAATCATGGATGTATTAAATAGAATGGCAGCAGCCGGCGTTGTTCCCGTAGTGGTACTGGATGATGCCAAGGATGCAGTTCCCACCGCCAATGCGATGGTGGCAGGCGGCATTGATGTCATGGAAATAACCTTTCGCACGGCGGCGGCTCCCGACGCCATCCGCGCAGTTGCAGAGCAGTGCCCGGACATGTTGGTGGGCGCAGGCACGATTATCACCCTTGAGCAGTGCAAACTGGCGGTTGAGTGCGGAGCAAAGTTTATAGTATCCCCCGGCTTTGACGAGGAGGTCGTGGCCTGGTGTATAGATAATGGCATCTCCGTCACCCCCGGCTGTGTGACCCCGACCGAGATAATGGCGGGCATGAAGCTTGGCCTTAAGGTTTTGAAGTTTTTCCCTGCCAACGTATACGGCGGCCTGTCTGCGCTCAAGGCGCTCTCCGGCCCCTTCGGCAGCATGAAATTCATTCCGACCGGCGGCGTGAATGCACAAAATCTGAGTGAGTTTATAAGCGCGAGCTTTATCCACGCCGTTGGCGGCAGCTGGATATGCCCCAAGGCTGACATAGCCGCGGGCAATTTCGATAAGATAACGGCCCTCTGCGCTGAGGCACGAAAGTCTGTGCTCGGCTATGAAGTGGCTCACGTTGGCATTAACTGCGATGGCGCAGAGTCCTCCATGGCACTCTGCGATGAGTTTGCCAAGGCCTTTGGCTTTGGTATAAAGTCCGGCAATTCCTCCAATTTTTCCAGCAATTCAATCGAGGTCATGAAGTCCAAGTTTCTTGGAAAAAATGGCCATCTCGCAATTCGTACTAACAGCATGGAGAGCGCCATCGCAGACCTTTTTAAAAAGGGATACACCCTTGACATGGATACGGCGAAGTACAAGGGTGATAACATCAATGCAGTGTACTTGAAAGACGAGATGGGCGGCTTTGCCGTGCATTTGCTGCAAAAGTAAGAGGAGGATGGAAAAATGAAAGTACTGACCTTTGGAGAAATAATGCTGAGACTCAAGGCTCCCGGACAGGAGCGCTTTTTCCAGAGTCCGATGCTGGAGGCAACCTTTGGCGGGGGCGAGGCAAACGTGGCTGTGTCTCTGGCAAACTATGGCATGGACGTTTCCTACCTGAGCGTCCTGCCCAATAACGCCATAGCAGATGAGTGCGTCAAGGATCTGCGCAAATTCGGCGTAGATGTGTCCCGCGTACAGCGCGGCCCCGGCCGCATGGGCATCTACTACCTCGAAGGCGGCGCAAACCAGCTGCCATCTAAGGTCATATATGACCGCGAGTACTCCGCAATTGCGCTTGCAAAGCCCGGCGACATTGACTGGGAGAGTGCCTTCGCCGGAATTGACTGGTTTCATATCACCGGCATCACTCCGGCGATATCCGAGAGTGCAATGGAGCTGTCGCTTGAAAGCGTCAAGGAAGCCAAGGCGCGCAATATCACCGTGTCCTGCGACCTAAACTACCGCAAGAACCTTTGGAAATACAGCATACCGGCGGACAAGATCATGCGCGAGCTG
>CAZHUG010000073.1:0-8943 GCA_964535405.1 uncultured Oscillospiraceae bacterium
GAACAATCTGGAACTGATTGAAAAGCTGAAGAAGGTTGCAACAGACCATAAAACCTTGTATGTGATGGGGTGCTTTGGTGCGCCTTTGACCGGGGCGAATGTAACCCGGTATCAAACCAACCACAGTTACAATAAAGCGGCTGACCGAACCGCCATGATTAAAGCCGCCGCAAATCAGAACCCGCCTGTTTTCGGCTTTGATTGTGTGTGCTTGATAAAGGGTGTGTTGTGGGGTTGGGATGGTTCGCCTTCTGCAACCTATGGCGGCGCAAAGTACACTTCAAATGGTGTGCCTGATATCAGTGCTGACCAAATGATTACCAAGTGTTCCGGGGTTACAACGGATTTTTCCAACATTGAAATTGGGGAAGCTGTTTGGATGCCCGGACACATCGGCATTTACATTGGTGATGGGCTTGCCGTGGAGTGTACCCCCCGATGGGGAAACAAAGTTCAGATTACAGCGGTGTTGAACATCGGAACAAAGGCGGGTTACAATGGCAGGAAGTGGACAAAGCACGGTAAACTTCCCTATATAACCTATGTTGGGGGGCAACCCAAGCCTTCCCCTTCCACCACCTTCAAGGTTGGGGATTTGGTGCAGTTTGCAGGCGGGAAGGTATATTCATCTTCCAATGCCGCAAAAGCCGCCACAACGAAAGGGGCAAGCCGTTGTAAGATAACGCAAATATATAATGGCAAGCATCCCTATCATCTTATCAGCCAAGACGGTAAGGGCGTGTATGGATGGGTAGATGGGGCAGATTTCGCCGCAATCGGTTCACCTATACCCGTACCCCCGGTAACCCCTGAAAAGCCCACAGGCGGCGAATCTGACCCATCTATGACTATTTGGAACTTCCTGAAGGGAAAAGGGTTGAATGATTTCGCCGTTGCGGGTATAATGGGGAATCTATATGCTGAATCAGGGCTGAAGGCTTCCAATCTTCAAAACACATATGAGAAGAAGTTTGGCATGACGGATGCCCAATATACAGCGGCGGTTGATTCCGGGCAATACACAAACTTTGTGCGGGATTCCGCAGGGTATGGACTTGCCCAATGGACTTATTGGAGTAGGAAACAGGCGTTTCTTGATTTTGCGAAAGCTTCAAAGGCTTCCATTGGTGATTTGCAGATGCAGTTGAACTTCCTTTGGAAAGAACTTCAGGGGTACACTTCGGTTATGAATACCCTGAAAAATGCAACTTCCATCTTGCAAGCTTCCAATGCTGTTCTGACCGGGTACGAAAGACCCGCAGACCAAGGCGCATCCGCACAGCAGAAAAGGGCAAGCTTTGGACAAACCTATTTTGAAAAGTTCACTTCAAAAACAGTTCAGCAACCCACAATCAAGGTTGGCGGTAAAGTGAAAGTTTTGAAAGCCCAAACATACACCGGGAAATCATTCAAAACTTATTATGACACCTATGATGTAATTCAAGTGAACGGTGATAGAGTGGTAATAGGTATTGGAAAAACAGTCACAGCGGCGGTGAAATCATCCAACCTTCAGCCTGTTTGATTGTTACTAACCTGTTACTAACGAAGCCGATTTTACCCCTTTTTCAAGCGTTCAATTTGCTGAACAATCCTGTAAACATCGGTATTTGTTCAGTTGTAGGAAAGAAAAAATTATGGTATCATATCTTTCATCTACCTATTGAGGGGGAGTATTATGGAAAAGAAACCATCTTCTGTCATGGAACAGAAGTTCTTTTTGTACATCACCGCGTTTTTCTCCGGCATGTCTGTCATGGCGATCGAGCTGGGTGCGAGCCGTCTGCTCGCGCCATATTTTTCGTCTTCGCAGATCGTCTGGACTGTCATAATCGGCACGATTATGATCGCGATGGCAATCGGCAATGTCTGGGGCGGGCGCTCGGCGGACAAGAACCCCGATCCCGCACGCCTGTATAAAAGGCTCCTGCTCGTGGCGATATGGACAGCGGCCATACCCTTTGCGGGGCGCTATGTCATCGCCGGAGTCTCGGGACTTCTGGCGCTTTTCGTTCGGAGCAACTTTCTTGTCTGGGCCTCACTCGGCTCCTGCCTTGCGCTGTTTGTGTTCCCGCTCATGCTGCTCGGCACGGTCACGCCCTCACTGATGAAATACGCGACACAGAGCCTTGACGACAACGGGCGCACAGTCGGCGAGCTTGAGGCGCTCGGAACCATCGGCAGCATCATCGGCACCTTCCTGCCGACCTTTGTGACCATTCCCGCGGTCGGCACCGCCAAGACCTTTCTCATATTCGCCGCCGTGCTCGCGCTTATAAGTGTCATATTTTTCATCTCGCAGAAAAAATGGCTTCTGCGCTCAGGCGCGGCCGCCCTCGTCATCACCGCCCTGTGCTTCACACCGTTTAGCTACAGTTTCGCCTTCTGGGAAACCGGGCTCGCGGTTGAGGACGAGTCCATTTATAACTACCTTCAGGTGAAGGACAGCGAGGAAAGCGTCATTCTCTCCACCAACGTCGCCTTCGGCGTGCAGTCGATCAGCATGAAGGCCGGCGGACTCACGGGCATGTACTATGACTACGCGCTCGCCGCGCCGCTGATGGCGCAGAACACAGACGATATTCTCATCCTCGGCCTTGGCAGCGGTACCTTTGCGCGCCAGTGCATAGAGTATTTCCCGGGTTGCAACATCACGGGAGTCGAAATTGACGCGAAGATTGTCGCGCTGTCGCGCGAGTGGTTCGGACTGCCGGAGGAGGTCACCGCCGTCGTGGACGACGGGCGTGCCTATCTGCGCACTGCGGACAAGTTCGACGTCATCATGGTGGACGCCTATCAGGATATTACAATCCCCTTTCAGATGTCGTCAATCGAGTTTTTCACGCAGGTTCAGGAGCATTTGAAGCCCGGCGGCGTCATGGTCGTGAACATGAGCATGCGCTCGAGCTCCGCCGGAAGCATGAACGAATATCTGATCGACACCATCGCCGCGGTTTTTGAGCATTGCTACACGGTTGAGGTGAGCTACGGCACGAACATGGAGCTATTCGCGACCGACGACCCCGACGCGCTAGGGCGCTTTCAGGAGAGGCTTAGCGGGCTTAGCGACAGCCCCGACCTGCGGCGCATCATGGACAGGGTCAGCTCACAACTGCATGCAGTTGTCGGCGGCGACCATTTTCTCACTGACGACAAGGCGCCGATGGAGCTGCTGAGCATGCGTGTGCTCGACGAGATAATTTCAGCCGAGCTCGACGGTCTGCGCGATATCATAAAGCGCGACGGAATCATGGGGCTTTTGGGATAGTCAGCCGATAAAATAAAAAAACGCAGGGGCGGTCATGCTGACCGCCCCTGCGTTTTTCTATATACCTATATAAGCTTCCTGCCGCCGACGAAAACGGCTTTTATATTGAGCTTCTCATCGAGCACGAGCAGGTCCGCCCGCTTGCCGACGCTTATCTCCCCCACGTCAGAAAGCCCCGCGGCACGGGCCGGCGTGCTCGTCACAGCGGCGAGCGCCTCGCCCAGCGGCAGGCCGAAGGACACCGCCAGACGCAAGGCCTCGTGAAGATTTATGCTGCTTCCCGCGATCGTGCCGTCGAGCAGTCTCGCCACCCCGGCGGAGAGCTTTATCGGCAAACCGCCCAGCTCATAATCGCCGTCCGGCATTCCCGCACAGCGCAGTGAGTCGGAGATGAGGGCATATCTGCCCTTAAACAGCGCCGCCGCACAGCGGATTGCAGAGGGGTGAATATGCAGGCCGTCACAGATAATTTCGACCGTCGCGCCCGAGTCAAAGGCCGCGCCTATGACGCCCGGTTTTCTGTGGTGCAGGGGCGGCATCCCGTTAAAAAGATGCGTCGCATGACTGGCACCGGCAGAAAACGCCGCCATTGCCGTGTCGTAATCGGCCTCGGTATGACCGAGCGAGACCGTGCACAGCTCCGACGCGCGGCGTATAAACTCCATCGCGCCCTCCTGCTCCGCCGCGACGGTCACGAGGCGCAGCTTGCCGCCGGAGGCGTCGTTGAGCCTGCACAGCAGCTCATAGTCCGGCGCGTGCAGGTTGTCGGGATTTTGTGCGCCGCGCTTGGCGTAGGAGAGAAAAGGCCCTTCAAGATGAACCCCGGCGCAGCGCGAGGAAACGGACTTGAAACTGCGCAGCGCCTCCATCGCCTTTATGAGCACAGGCTCCTTAAGTGTCATTGTCGTGGCAAGATAGCTGGTGACGCCGTTTTTGAGATACCAGTCAGACAGCTTCGGCAGCGCGGACGCGTCCCCGTCGGAGAAATCCTCGCCCATCGCACCGTGCGTGTGGATATCCACGAAGCCGGGAACGACATAGCAGCCGTCGGCGTCGTAGCCCTCGCCGGCGACGTTTCCGATATTTTCTATATTTTCACCAAAGCTCAGATCGCAGACGCTGAAGCTGCCGTTTGGCAGGAGAAGATTTCCGTTTTTTATTATCATAATAAGACCTCATTTGCTAAATTAGTTGACTTGACAGCATTATAACTGTATTATTGATCAGTCAATACTCTTTATTGGAGGCTTTGCAGATGTCCGGTGTAATTTCAAGAGGTATTCGCGCCCCTATAATACGTGAGGGCGACGACATAGTCAATATTGTTGCTGATTCCGTCTGTGCCGCAATGGCCAAGGACGGCTTTGTTTTGAATGAACGCGACATTGTCGGTGTTACCGAATCGGTTGTCGCACGTGCCGACGGTAACTACGCCAGCGTCGATAATATCGCCGCTGATGTGCGCGCGAAGCTCGGCAGCGGAACTATCGGCCTTGTATTTCCTATTCTCTCACGCAACCGCTTTGCGGTCTGCCTGCGCGGGATCGCCCGCGGCTGTGACAAGGTCGTATTAATGCTGTCTTATCCCTCTGACGAGGTCGGAAACCACCTGTTCGACGAGGATTTGCTCGACGAGCATGAGATCGATCCCTACACCGATGTGCTCACGCTGGCTGACTACCGCCGCAGCTTCGGCAATGTCACCCACCCGTTCACGGGCGTCGATTACGTCGAGTATTACGAGTCGCTCATCCGCGAGGAGGGTGCCGAGGCCGAGATTATTTTTGCAAACCGCGCCCAGGCGATCGTGGGTTTTGCGGAAAACATAATCTGCTGTGACACTCACAGCCGTGAGCGAAACCAGCGCAAGATCAGGGGAGCCGGCGGCAAAAATGTGTTCACGCTCTGCGATATACTAAACGCGCCTGTTGACGGCAGCGGCTACTGCCCGGATTATGGCCTGCTCGGCTCGAACAAGGCCACGGAGGACAGCGTAAAGCTCTTTCCCAAGAACGCCCAGCCGGTCAGTGAGGGCATACAGGCGGAGCTTCTGCGCCGCACGGGTGTGCGGGTGGAGGCAATGGTCTATGGCGACGGCGCATTTAAAGACCCCGTTGGCAAAATTTGGGAGCTGGCCGATCCCGTTGTCAGTCCCGGCTTCACGGACGGGCTTATCGGCCTGCCGAACGAGATTAAGCTCAAGTTCCTTGCCGACAACGACTTTGCAGAGCTCTCGGGCGAGGAGCTGACGGAGGCAATACGCGAATCTATCCGTCACAAGGACACCGACCTCAAGGGTCACATGGCCTCCGAGGGCACAACCCCGCGCAGGCTTACGGACCTTTTGGGCAGTCTGTGCGACCTCACAAGCGGCAGCGGGGACAAGGGCACCCCGATTATCGTCGTGCAGAACTATTTTAAGAACTACGCCCAGTAATTTGAGATTAATCAGGCCGCCCTTTTGGGCGGCCTTGGCTTTGGACTATTCTATGCCTTTTTCCCGCAGCCTCGCCATGTCGGCAATCCTATACCTGCCGGAGCCGCGCCGCTCGAGAATGCCCGCCTCGCACAGCCCGCCAAGCTCGCGCATCAGATGGCGGTAGCTCGTGCCTAAAAGCTCCGCAGTCTCGCCAAGCCGCTCGGAAAACATGCCGTTTCGCGCCGTCAGTTCGATATACCTGCACAGGCGGTTCTCCAGACTGTTCAGGATAATGGCGGCACAGTTTTGCGTGCTGCGCTCGAGCTTTGCGGCAAGATCGCCGCCCGCCCTGGCAAGGAAGGCCGCGTTTTTGAGAAGCATATCGCGGTTCTCCTTCATCGGTATCGCAAGACAGGATATCCCGGTCGCCGCCTGAACATCCGTGCAGGCAAGCTCGCGTCCCGTGAACAGCTCCAGGTCCCCGATGATTGCCTCGCCCTCCATAAAGCACAAAAGTAGGCTGCGCCCGTTTGCCGCCATGCAGCTCACACGCGCACGACCCGAGTGCATTATGAGAAGCTCCCCCAGCGCCGTGCCCTCGGAGCAGAGTATCTGGCCGCTGTCATACTCTGCGGCATGCAGGCCGACAAGCTCCGTCTTATCCAGAGCATAATTGCCCAGAACCCGCTCCTGCTCCGCCGACGGAACATACTGCCGCATTTTTTACCACCTCTTTGCTCGATTGTGACATATGTCATAGATATTTCCCGCAGCTTCGGATATTATAATGAGGCTGTTTAATGACACGCGCGGATATGCGCTCAGCTGAAATGCTTTATAAAAGCGAGGCATTCATATTTATCGCTGGGGGAAAATCCGCAGCTCTCATAGAATTTGACGGTTTTTGGCGTATTTTCCGTCATCAAAACCTTCTGATAAACCCCGCTGTACAGCTCATCCAGGCTCATGATAAGTCTTCTGCCTATGCCCCGTCGCTGGTATTCCGGAAAGACTATGATATCCTGAATGTAGACGATTGAAAAACCGTCGCCGACAGCGCGTATTATGCCAAGCAGTTTGCCGCCGCTCCAGGCGGCCAGTATTTTCAGCGAGTTGTGATATGACGATTCCAGCATCGAGGGGTTGCTCGTGTAGTTTGTCCAGCCGACACTGCTGTACAAGGCGAGAATTTCATCCATATCTATATCGTTATACTCGCGAATTTCGATTTTATTCATTTTAACACCCCTTTTAACTTTGCCCTGATTATCACACATTAAGCATCCAATAGCAAGTCTGGCTTACGGCAGCAATTTTGAAAACACCGTAAGTAATTTATGCGAGGAGGACATTTTTATGTATTACGGATTTGCCGCGCTGGCGGCGCTGCTCATCGCGGTCATGGTGGCAATAAACGGCGAGCTGGCCGCTATGCACGGCATACACATGTCCAATCTCATCATACATATCGTGGGACTTGTCGTCGTCTCCATCACCGCGTTTTTCCGCAAGGAGCGCGTCTTTGCCGTCAAGGGCCTGCCCATCATCCTGTTTTGCGGCGGCGCAATCGGCTATTTCACCACGCTGTTTAACAACATGGCGGTCGGGCGCATAAGCGTCACTGCCATTTTGGCGCTGAGCCTGCTCGGTCAGGCCGGAGCAAGTCTCGTCATTGACCAGTTCGGCTTCTTCGACATGCCGGTTCGGAAATTTGGACTGCCGAAGCTTTTGGGCCTTGCTATCACCTGCCTCGGCATCGTTTTTCTGCTCTGGGGCGGCGAGTCCTCGGCCTTTGTTCCGGCCTTCGTCTCGCTTTTGACCGGAGTCACGGTTGTGACCTCAAGGCAGATCAACGCCCAGCTGTCGGAGCGCACAAGCGTTTTAGTGAGCACCTTTTACAACTATTTTGTGGGCATGTTCACGGCAGTGCTTGCCCTCGGCATCGCCGCGGGCACGGGCGCGGAGATCGTCATCGGCGTTGGCGTCTCGTCAAGGCTGTGGATTTACGCCGGCGGCGCTATTGGCGGGGTCATCGTGCTATTGTCCAACCTCTGCGTTGTGCGCATGTCCTCGCTCATCATGACGCTCATGATGTTTGCAGGTCAGGTCTTCGGCGGGGTCGCGATTGACGCGGTATTCTTTGGCGATTTCTCCTTCCGCGCTCTTGCGGGCGGCATTTTCGCCTTCCTCGGCCTTGTGGTGAACGTCTGGCTGGATGGAAAACAAAATAAAAAGGAAAAAGCCGGGAACCAATAGTGGTTCCCGACTTTTCTGCAAACGGAGCTTAAAGGAAGGTCTCCGGCGTTTTGCGCACGGAGCAGGATTTTCGGAGCCTTGCTTTTGTCGCACTCAGCATTATGGGGTTCAGACTGCGCGCATAATGCGGGCAGACTGACACACAGCGCATGCAGGTGATACATTTTTTTGCGTCAGTTTTTGTCGGGTCGGAGGCGGGAATCGCCCCCACCGGGCATTCGCTGGCGCATTTTCCGCATTTCCCGCACTTTGCGCGGTTGGCCGCCGGATGTATGGGCAGGCCGTCAAAATCGCGGAACTTGCTGTTTCCGGGTACAATGACGGTGGGCAGATCGTTCACTGGGGCGACCCACTCAATGCGCTCGCGCGCCGCTGCGGAAAAGCGATCGAGCACCGCCATATCAGCCGCGTCGGGCCGCCCTGCGCCAATTTCCGGCGCTATCGAATGCCTTGCGATGAATGCGCCTGCCGCTACAGGGTCAAAACCGCAATTTTCCGCAAGCTTTCGAAGCTCCAGCAGAGCATCCTCATATTCACGGTTGCCGTACACCACCAGGATTACTGCGGGTATGCGCTGGGCACGTACGTGGCTCAGACGCTCACGAACCGGCGTCGGAACCCTGCCGCCAAACACAGGCGCGGCAATCACAACAACTTCATCCGGGCCAAAGTTCAGCTCCTGTGAATTAACCGTGATATCGATGCTGACGTACTCATCACGGATGCCGGCTGCCGCTCGCTCAGCAATTCTTTTTGTTCCACCTGTCGGTGAGAAAAACAGGGCAGATACTTTGTTTATGTCCATTTACAGTCCTCCAGTCTGCTTTTGCCTACATATTAACATGGATCTAACGAAATTGGAAGAAGAAACGCAACTATTACAACATTGCAAACGTCGCCGTTATGTGATAAAATTTACTGATTATTATGTTAAGGAGGTCGCTGTGAAAAAACACATTTCTATAATAATTTGCTGCGTACTTCTGCTGGGACTTCTTTC
>CAZHUG010000074.1:0-4723 GCA_964535405.1 uncultured Oscillospiraceae bacterium
AATTGCGGGCACGCCGTCCCGGATCAGGTTGCCGGTCTCCGGGTCCATCCGCATCTGATCCACGTCCGGCACCTGCTTCACGCATACTAGTATTTTAAGCATTTCTCGTCTCCTCAATAATTGCTTAGTTTACAGCCCGTAGATGATCGGGATCATAACGGCTGCGAATATAAGTGAAATAATATTAAATACTCCGCCGACCTTGGCATAGTCTGTAAATCGATATCCCCCAATGAGGGTCATCGTGAGCGGCGGCGTTGCCACAGGTGTCGCAAACGCCAGATTACAGCCTATTATCACGGCAATCACAAATGTGATTGGATCAGTCCCAAGACTCAGTCCCAGATTGATCGCCAGCGGTGTGAGTACAGCAGCGGTTGCTGTGTGACTCATGACGTTGCCCAAAATGGCGGAAATTACCAGAAGCAGTGTGCAGATAACCACGGGATTTGCGCCATTGCCGCCAAACACCCGCAGAATCAACTCTGCCATGCTATCCACTGCCCCGCTGACATTGAGCGCGGTCGAGATGCCCATTGCTCCGGCCAGAACACAGATCGTGTTCCAGTCGAGAGTCTTGAACGCCTTATCAAACGATATGCAGCCTGTCAAAATACACAGGCTGGCGGATATCAGGCCCACCGCACCAAACGAAAACACGCCGGTTGTGAAGCCTGCGATGCAGCCGAGCAGGATGAGGCAGACAATGATCTGTTTCCGGCTGTTATCCTCCCCCCTGTCCTTTTCGGGCGGCCTTATATCCGGCACATCATCAAAATCAAAGACCTTGTTCTGAAGCTTTGTTCCTATGAGAGCATAATACAATGCCAGCAAAATTACAAGTGGAAATCCTATCTTGCCCAGCTCCCAAAATGTGAGTTGTCTGACGCCCTCAGTGGATACAAGTATGGCCTGAGCCGTTAGCTGGGGTGTTGAGCCCGCAAGTGTGCAGTTGCCGCCGACAACGGAAGCAATTCCTACTGCCATGTAGGTCCCTTTTTTTGTTATTTTCCCGCCGGAACTGAGTGCAAGCGATGCCAATAGAGGCAGGAAAATTGCTGTAACGGCGCTGTTGCTGAGAAAAGCCGACAGCAGGGATACGACAAGCACAAGCACGACAATGAATACTGTTTCATTCTTGCCGGTGCGCTTTACAACCGCTGCGCCGATTTTTGTAGCTGCGCCTGTTTCAAAAACTGCATTTCCGAGTATGAGAACAGACGCCACCATGATAACTGTGTCCGAGCCAAAAGGCGCCACAACCTGGGCAGGTGTTATGATTCCGAACCCCATCATGAGCAGAGAGCCAATGATTGCCGTCATACCGGTCGCCATTCGCTGCCGGATAAACAAGATGAGTATAATTGCAAATATAATGAGTGTAATAACTGTTGGGTTCAATTCGCGGCGCCCCCTTATATCTATATTCCACGTTGGTGCCCATAGCTTTGGCGAGGGAGGGTATCCCCCCTCGCCTTTTTCTATTTGTGCCTCAGCTGATTTTGCAAAACAGCTGCTCTGAGTTTTTACGCAGCACTGTTTTTTGCACCTTGCCGACATCGTTTTCCGGAAGCTTATCCAAGATCGCCCAGTACCTGGGCTTTTTAAACGAGGGCAGGCGGGCGTTGCAAAACTCAATAAAATCTGAGGGTTCAAGAGAGCAGCCCGGTCTCAAAACAATTGCCGCCGCTATCGCTTCACCGAAGCGAGCATCGGGGACGCCAATCACTGCGCTGTCAAGTATTGCCGGGTGGCTCTGGATAATCCGCTCAACTTCCTGAGCATAAACGTTCTCGCCGCCGGTCTTTACCATGTCCTTTTTCCTGTCCATGAGATAGTAATAGCCTTCCTCGTCACGGCGCATGAGATCCTCGGTTTTAAACCAACCGTCTACGAAACAGGTTTCTCGACTCCCCGGACAGCCCAGGTAGCCATCAAACACCATTGAGGAGCGGACAATCGCCTCCCCGACCACATCGGTCGGGACATCCTGATTGTTTGCATCAACAATTCGCATTTCTGCAAGGCAATTAATCTTGCCGACAGTATTCATAAGCCCCGGCTCACGCTCCAGATCCTCACGCGATAGATTAGAGCCCGTGATGCTGCAAACCTCGGTTGAACCCCAGGACGGACGGATTTTGCACTTGGGGAACATCCGCCATATGTCCATGATGCACTCGTAGGTGCTCTTGCCGGCAGAGATAAGCGCCAGCCTCACGCTCCGCAGGTCATATTTCTCGCTTTCGCCCGACTGATAGAGCCGCTGATAGGATATCGGCGGCAGGAGAAATATTTGCGTGGCCTTATATTTTTCTACGGCTGCGCAAATTTCCTGCGGATTGAACCTGTCAAGCAAAACCAGCGTTCCCGCCAAAACGGCGCTTTTGAAAACGCATAGCAAGCCTGCTGTGTGATACAGCGGCGCGGGCGTCAGGATGACTTCGTGGTCTTCACTCTTTTCGTCCTCAACCGCCAAAACAAGTGAGTGGTCGCGAACCATCTGCTGAGTTCTCACGACACCCTTTGAAACGCCGGTCGTGCCGCTTGTGAACAGGATCACGCATTCGTCGTCCGGGCCGAGCTCCATCTGTGCCTCGGAGCTGTCCTCGTTGACTAAAAGCTCGTCAAGATTGTAGCTCATGCCGTCTGCGGCGGCATCGCCGCCGATATATATGTCAACGACCGTACAGTGATCCTTTATATACCTTGCCTGCCTATTAAACTGCGAACTATAAACAAGCGCCCGGCACCCGGCCAACTCGATGGTTCGAGCCAGTTCGTCCTGCAAAATACGAACATGCAGCGGCAGGAGCGCGACGCCAAGCTTCTGGCATGCGTACCAGATAAGTACCCACTCAATGCTGCTGCCCATAAGCAGGGCGAGTCGGTCGCCCCGCTTAAGGCCGATGCCGGCAAGAGAATGCGCAAGTCGGTTGCTTCCATCGTTTAGCTGCGCATATGTAAGCACGCTGTCCTCATACGCAATTGCAGGTCTATCAGGAAAGCAGGTGACATTCCGTGTTAAAAAGTTACCAAAACAAACCATTCATAGCCTCCAGTAAGTCCTTCACATGTGAGGGTGCAATATCTGCTATACCATGCTCCAAATTCCGGTGAACTGCCACACGAAGTATGCAATATACATGCAGACAAGCGCCATTGCGCAATAAACATAGCAGTATCTTGTTGTATCCTTGACCGTAACCCAGCCCTCTCCCGCTCCATAGAGCGCCGTCAGATACACAGAGCTCTGATAAGGCAGGAACCAGCCAACGACGAAGGCGTTGAGGATGAAGCCGATGACCCAGGGATTAATTCCGGCAGAGATTCCCAGGGGAATCAGAAGTGCGGTGAATACCGACAGATATCCGATCTCGGAGAGAATCAGGAAGCGGACGATGATGGTCAGAAGTGCCAGTCCGGCGATCAGCAGGAACGGATTGGAGAAGAAGCTTGTGGTGTAGGGTCCGACAGTCTCACTGAGCCATACGGTAATGTTGACATAGGGAAGAACTGTGCCGAGTCCGACGGAGCAGGCGATGAAGATAAGAGACTCCCAGGCAACGTTTGTACGCCACTGCTTCACAGGCAGGATGTTGAAGATAAGAGATGCGCAAAGTGCAAGCAGAGCGGTTGCATATTCGGGAATTCCGGTGACACCCTTGAGTACCCAGGAGAGAACCGTGACGAGCATGATGATGCCCATGGTCTTCTGCTCACGAGTCCAGGGCCCGAGCTCTTTTTCGCGCTCCTCAAGGAACGAGACGTCCAGCTTCTGACCGCCTTCGGGCTTGTATTTATTGCTGATATACAGGTAGTTTGCTATGAAGAAGGGTATTACGAAGGGCAGAGAGCACAGCGCCCACTTGAGCATGCCATACTCGGCCTGAATGCCCTCGCTGTACATGCCTACCAGTGCCGCGGTGGTGACGGAGGCTGTGATAAACATGGTAGGAGAGAAGCAGATTGCAGAATAATATGCCAGGAAAAAGCCCGTTGCCTGCTTTCCCTCGTTGGGATAGTTCATCGCCTCACTCATTCCGCGAGTCAGCGGAGAGAGGACGGTGCACTTTGCAGCCTTACTGGGAACAAAGGGAGAGGTGACGGTGGTGACGGTCAGCAGCCCCAGAACCTGGCCCCTGTAGGTCTTGGGGAACAGCTTCAGGAGGATGACCGCAACACGCTCGAGCAAGCCGCAGGCCTTGATAGCAGCGCCAAGTCCAAATGCCGCAACCAGCAGCCAATAGGTCGTTCCGGAGAACGCAGAGAACGCGGTAGTTACAGGAAGCTTGCCGAGAACGATGAAGGCGACACACATCATGATTGCCGTGACTGCCTCGTGAAACACCTGTCCTGCCCAGAAAACGATCGCGCAGACAAGGATGCCCACGACGCGCATAGCTTGAACCTCAAGTCCGGTCGGAGGCGGAATAATTGCAATTGCGATGCCGAATACAAGTCCAACTATAAAATAAATAAGCTGTTTCTTTGTAAATTTCATTACTTTTCCCACTTTCAATTTTCAATAGTTTGAAATTTTTCCCCATTGTGCTAATAAGAGTTGTTAATTCGCTGACAAATGCGAGCACAAAGCCTCAAGTGCTTTTTAAAACTGACCCGCCCGTCCACCCGTAAACGGGTGGACGGTGAGCGGTTTCTATCTCTATTTCCGCTCGGCCATGATGGATTTGAAAATGATGTTCTTCTGGATCTCGGTTGT
>CAZHUG010000074.1:4733-8809 GCA_964535405.1 uncultured Oscillospiraceae bacterium
CCTCGCCTATTGTCAGAACGCGTGCGTCCTCGTAGTATCTGGACAGACCAAAATCCTTCAGCAGGCCCATGCCGCCGCAGATCTGCATGGCCTTCTCGCAGATTTTCTGCGCTTCCTCTGTGCAATAGAGCTTCGCTATGGAAGCGCCCTTTGCGATGGACTCGCCGTTATCAAGCAGCGATGCCAGATGCATAATATACCCGCGTCCAACCTCGATTCCGCTATACATATCTGCTATGTAATGCTGCAAAGACTGGAAGTCAGTAAGGTGTTTGCCAAAGGCAATGCGCTCGGAGGCATAATCAAGAGCCTTCTCGTATGCGCCCTGCGCATAGCCGACTGCACGGGCGGCGATGACGAGTCTTGCGCCGTCAAGGGTGCCGAGGGAAATTCGCAGGCCGCGGTTTAGCTCGCCGCACAGGCACCACTTCGGAACGCGGCAGTCCTTGAAATAGATATCTCCGGTATCCGAGCCGATCCAGCCGAACTTGTCGTAGTGTGCGCCGTAGGTCATTCCCTCGGCGTCTGCCGGAACGATGATAACGCTGATGCCCTCTTTGCCGTTCTCGTCAACGGTCTTCACGCTGACCTGCCAGCTGCCCACTGCGCAGCGATAGGATATAAAGCTCTTGGTGCCGTTTATAACCCACTCGTCACCGTCAAGTACAGCAGTTGTGCTGATGGCGCGGGAGTCGGAGCCGCCGGAGGGCTCGGTGTATGCCATGCCCATGAACTTGCCCTCGTCGAGAATCATCGGCAGGAAATAATCGATCTGCTCCTGATTTCCGAAGCTGAGAAGCTTATTTGCGTTGTTGGAGCAGTTCATGATGGAGGCAAGGTTGTTGTTATACTTGGATGCCTCGATAATGAGCATCAGCAGTGTGGTCATGCTCTCACCAAAGCCGCCGTGCTCCTCGGGAGTCACAAGTCTGGTGAAGCCCAGCTCCGCCATGCGGTCGCGTATCCACATTGGATACTCTTCCGTCTCGTCAAGCTCCTTCATTCTGGGCTTGACCTCCTGATCGACAAATTCGTTAAATAGTCTGAGATACATTTCCTGATTTTCTGTCAATTGCATTGGTTTCTCTCCTTAATAAAATTATTTCGTGACAAGAGATGCGGCAACAGAGCCGGCTTCCTTGAGCTCATTGATTTTCTCCTGGCTGTAACCGAGAATGTTGGACATGATCGTGTCAGACTCCTGGCCGAGTATGGGCGCACCCTTATATACGTTGCAGGGTGTGCCGGTAAATTTGGGAACGGTGGAAAAGTCGATGAAGTCTTCGCCGGTGGTGGCATCCTTGACGTTGATGAAGTTGCCGCGTGCCTGGAAATGCGGGTTGGCATAGGCATCCTCGGCATTGTTGAGCATGGATACGGGAATGCCGGCATTCATAAATGCCTCCTCAACCTCTGCCGCAGTGCGCTCTGCAAGCCAGGCAGTCCAAATTGCATCCATCTTCTTGACAAGCTCGGGATTGCCCTGACCGCAGGTGTCCATATAGGGGTAATCGTCAACCGACACGCCGACGAGATTGCAGTATCTGCTCCAGATTCCGAGACCCCAGACGCCGACGGAAACCCACTTGCCGTCCTTGCACTGATAGTAGCCGAAGGGACGCCACAGGGGGTTGAGCGGGCCGCTTCTCTTGTAGTTACCGCCGCCGTTGAGCTGCTCGCACCAGTGATAGCTCATCAGATGTGCCGCAGACTCGTACATAGAGGTGTCAACGACCTGACCCTTGCCGGTCTTCTGTGCATTGTGCATGGCAGCCAGAGCGCCGCAGGCAGCAATGAGCGCGGTCGTGATGTCGCAAACGAGCGGGTTCGCGGTGAGATACGGGCCGTCAGGCATACCCTGCATTGCCGCAAGTCCGCTGAAGGCCTGTCCCACGGGATCGACGCAGGGCTTGCCGAGATAGCGGTCTGAGCCGCCGTTTTCCTTGAGGCCGTATCCGGTTACGTGGACGATGACCAGCTTGGGGTTTGCTTGGAGCGACAGCTCGTCTGTGGGGCCGTGCTTGCCAATGTTGGGAACGCTGTTTATCCAGATATCGCACTGCTTGACAAGATCAATAAACACGGCCTTGGATTCGGGAACTTTGTCGAAGTTCATATTAAACTCGAAGCTGTTCATGTTTCTGCCGAGGCTTATCCACTTGGGAACGACGCCAGCTTCGGTTCTGCGTCCAATGCGGGAGCTGTCTCCGGCTTTGGGGATCTCGACCTTGATTATTTCAGCGCCCATGTCGCCCAGCCAGCGTGCAGCATAGGGGCCCGCAAAGGCAACGCCGGTGAGAAGTACGCGTACTCCAGATAGGGGACCGAACTGTTGTGTTATTGCTTCACTTCGCATAATAGTACTCCTTCTTTCATATATTTGCCTCCCAGGGAGGCGGGTTCACAATTATTGCTGAGCCTTCAGAGCCTTGGTCAGCATCGGGACAAGCTCGAACATATCGCCCACCACGCCATAGTCGCAGGCGCTCATGACGGGTGCCTTCTCGTCGCGGTTTATCGCAACTATAAGCTGCGAGCCGCGCACGCCGACGCTGTGCTGGACCTGTCCGGAAATACCCAGAGCGAGATACAGCTTCGGGCTTATCTGCACACCTGACAGTCCGATATACTCTGAAAACCAGTGCTGATCCTCGGCAAGTGAGCGCGTGCAACCGAGCTCTGCGCCAAGCGCCTCTCCCAGATCATACGCCATATCCAGCTCCTCTCGGCTTGAGAAACCCATGCCGACGCCGACAACCTTTTCAGCCGCGGTGATATCAACGCCCTCGCGGACTATCGGCTCTGATCCGATGACGCTCACTCTGCTGTCAGCCTTGACCTGCAGAGTCTCAATCTCTGCCGCACCGCTTGCGGCTGCATATTTTCCGGCTGCTATGGTCGCAACGCCGATGCCGCTAAAGCTCGCGGTGGATATGCAGGAACCGCCGTACATCATGCGCTCCGAGCAAAAGCCTTCGTCAGCTTTTACAACGCTGATCGCCCCGCTCACCATTGCGCATTCGAGGTATCCCGCCACACGTGCGCCCAGCTCGCGGCCTGTGCAGCTCATCGAAGCCGCAAAGAGGTCTGCCTTGCGCTCTGAAAGGAGCTTTGCAATCACCGCGGCATAGCTCTCAGCCATGCCGTCACCGAGATAAATAACACGATCCGCGCCGGTCTGGGCATATGCTGAGGGATCGGCGCAGCCGCAGGCTATAACGAAGCACTCATCGCCCACTGTGCGGGCAAAGGAAACCAGCTCCGCTGCCAGCTCCGGCTTGTCACCATAGACATAAATTGCAGACATCAGACAACGCCCTCCTTTCGCATTGCGGCGACAAGGGCATCAATTACCTGCTCCTTAGTATCTCCGCCAATAATCACATTGCCACGCTCGGATACATATCCGCGCAGACTTGCCGGCTGGAACGGTGTGGACATTTCAGTGCCCAAAGATTCGGGAGTATGTTCTGTAACAGGCTTTTTCCTGGCCGCCATGACCTGCCTGAGTCCCGGTATCGGAGCCGGTGCGGCCTCGGGCAGAACTGAAATAACACAAGGTAGCTTTGCGCAGACGGTCTGCGTGCTTGTCTCAAGCTTACGGGTTGCGATGATGCCGTCGTCCTTCAGCTGGAAGCTTATAACAGAGCTTATTGTAGGCCAATCCAGCAGTGCCGCCATGCGCGGGCCTGTCTGACGGGCGTACTCATCGCTGGAGCCCTCACTGCAAAGTACAAGGCTCACATCCTCGGTATTTTTGACTGCCGCCGCCATGAGACGAGCAGTCTGAACGCCGTCAAGAGAGGCATCAGAGGTGTTCACCCAGATTCCCTCGTCAAGTCCCCTTGCCAGTGCGTCGCCAAAGGACTTTTTCGTCTCTGCACCGCCGCAGGACAGACCGGCGGTCGCAGCACCGCTCGCCGCCGCCGCGCGGGCACCGGCCTCTATTGTGTTTTTGTCATAGTCGCTGATTTTGCGCTTAGCACGGCTTAAATCCACTGAGAGGTCGCCGTTTACTTTTATATCGGCCTCATCAATGACCCATTTGTAGCAAACAAGTATTTTAGCCATTCTCA
>CAZHUG010000075.1:0-8660 GCA_964535405.1 uncultured Oscillospiraceae bacterium
GTGACCCTTGAGTGTTTTTCTGATGTAAAGCCCCGAGAAAATCGCCGCAATCACTGCAAGGCCGAGAAGCCACATGCGCACCGTTCCCGCAGTGGCGAGAACGACGGCGAAAAGACCCAGCAGAGCAGAAACCGAGTAGAGAATGGCAACAGCCTGCTTCTGCGACAGACCCATGTCTATAAGCCTGTGGTGCAGGTGGCCTCTGTCCGCGTGCATGGGGCTTTGACCCTTCAGCAGGCGGCGGAAAAAGGCACAGATGGTATCGAAAAGGGGCAGGGCAAGTGCAAGTATGGGAACGACGAAGGTGACAACTGCGTAAAACTTAAACATGCCCACAGCCGAGATCGTTGCCAGCACGTAGCCCAGAAGCAGAGCACCTGTGTCACCCATGAATATCTTTGCCGGGTTCCTGTTATAAGGCAGGAAGCCGAGGCAGGCGCCCATGAGGGCGGCAAGCACGACGGCGACGTTACCCTCAGACACCAGCAGGGCGACCACGAACATCGTAATTGATGAGATGGTGGAAACGCCGACAGCAAGGCCGTCAAGGCCGTCGATGAGGTTGACTGAGTTCGTGATGCCGACGATCCAGATTATAGTGACAGGCACAGACAGTGCGCCGAGTATCAGAGCCTCGTTTTCCGCAAAGATGTTCGGGTTCATGAAAACCTCGATTATGACGCCGTGGGCTACAGCGATAACAGCGGCAAATATCTGCACCAGCAGCTTAATCCAGGCCTTCAGCGAGACAATGTCATCAATAGCACCGCAGGCCACGATGATAACAGAGCCAAGCAAAATTCCGCGAAGCGGACGGGTAATGTCTGCAAAGAGGATAATCCCGATTAAGAAGCCGATGAAAATAGCCAGCCCGCCCATGCGGGGAATAGGATGGGTGTGGACTCGTCGGGCATCCTTTGGCACATCTATTGCGCCGACCCTTTCAGCAAATTTTTTTACGGGCGGTGTAGCGGCAAAGCTGACCGCAAAGGCGATCAAAATAGCAAGGGACGCCCTCACCCACAGCTCGGTGTTATGGAACATATTTCTATTCTCCTAAACCCCAGGGCGTGGTAAGACGCGGCACACCCGGGGCTTTAAAATTATTTTGCTACGAAGCCCAGCTTCTTGTAGACTTTGCGAAGTGTGCGGTTTGCGGCATACGAGGCCTTGTCCGCACCCATCTTATAGATTCCCTCAAGGTAGGCCTTGTCCGCGAGTATGCGCGTGGCCTCCTCACGGATGGGTCTTAGCTTTTCAACCACAGCCTCACCGACGGCGAGCTTGAAGGCGCCGTAGCCCCTACCGTGGAACTCGGCTTCAATTTCGGCAAAAGTTTTGCCGCTTGCGCCCGAGTAGATCTGCATGAGGTTTGACACACCGGGCTTCTCCTCCACATCGAAGCGGACGCAGGATTCGGAGACGTCCGAGTCTGTGACGGCGCGCTTGAACTTGCGCATTATATCCTCAGGCGATTCCATGAGATGCACACAGCCGTTGGGATCCGTGTCGGATTTAGACATTTTGCTGGTCGCTTGCGTCAGGCTCATTATACGCGCGCCTACGCGGGGGATATACGGCTCGGGTATGGTGAACACGTCGCCGTAGATGTTGTTGAAGCGTGTTGCAACGTCGCGGCAGAGCTCAACATGCTGCTTCTGGTCATCGCCAACGGGTACGAGATCAGCCTGATAAAGCAGAATATCTGCCGCCATGAGAGTGGGGTATGTGAATAGCCCGCCGTTTATGTTTTCGGTATTCTTGCTGCTTTTATCCTTGAACTGCGTCATCCGCGACAGCTCACCGAACATGGCGTAGCAGTTGAGCACCCAGCCGAGCTCTGCATGAGCCGGGACATGGCTTTGAATAAACAGAGTGACCTTTTGCGGGTCAAGACCGCAGGCAATATATTGAGCCAGCTGCTCGATTGCGCGCCGCCTGAGCTTTGCCGGCTCCTGACGTTCGGTTATTGAGTGCAGGTCAACAATGCAGTAATAGGCATCGTAGTCGTCAATCATATCGACCCAGTTTTTGATGGCGCCCATATAGGAGCCGAGCGTAAGCTCACCCGAGGGCTTAATGCCCGAGAATATTATTTTTTTATCGTCCAAAGTCTATTACCTCGTTCCCCGAAATAGTTGAATGTTTTTATAGTCCGCAGTCCTTGGCAAGTTTTTTAAAGGCAACAAGACTGCCCTTTATTACGTCAAGCGAGATGCAGTACGCCAGGCGCACGTAGCCCGGGGTGCCGAAGGACGTACCCGGAACGGCGAGAATGTTATACTTTTTGGCCTTTTCCATGAATTCCTTCTCATCAATCGGGGTTTTCATCCAGAGATAGAAGGCTCCGGCGGGATAGGTGCACTCATAGCCAAGCTCAAGCAGACCGTTATAAAGCGCCTTGCGGTTTATGTCATATGCTCCGATATCCGTGCACTCGTCAAGGCAGCGTGCGACGACAAGCTGCATCAGTGAGGGCGCGTTTACAAAGCCCATCATCCTGTTTGCCACAACAGCTGCGTCGAAGATGAGCTCACCGTCCACCATGTCGGTGGGGACAAGCAGATAACCGATGCGCTCGCCCGGCAGTGACAGTGATTTAGACCAGGAATACCCAACGATAGTATTTTTGTAGCAGCTTGGCAGCCAGGGCACTTCGACACCGTCAAAGGCGAGCTCACGATAGGGCTCGTCAGAGATAATATAAATCGTGGTGCCAAGCTCGTCCCCGCGCGCCTGCAGCAAATTGCCAAGCTCAACCATTACCTCGGCTGAGTAGACGACTCCGGCGGGGTTGTTGGGGTTGTTTATGATGATCGCCTTGGTTTTCTTGTTTATCGCCGCGGAAATAGCGTCAAGGTCGGGCATGAAGCCGTTTTCAGCGTCTGAGGCAACTACAACAAACTTGCCGTTGGAGTTTTCGATATAGTTGTTATATTCGAAGAAATATGGGGATATTAAAATAACCTCGTCGTCGGGGTTTAGCAGTACGCGCAGAGCCACGTTCAAACCACCGGCAGCGCCGACGGTCATGATCAGATTGTTCTCGGTATAGTCGGTTCCATAGCGATTATTAAGAGATTCGGCAATTTTACTTCTGACCTCGGGATATCCGGCGTTTGCAGGATAGCCATGGACAGTCATGGGGTCGCCATTTGTGACGATGTCCACGATGGCCTCGTTAATCGCAGCGGGGGGCTCGAAGAAAGGGTTGCCGATCGAGAAATCGAAAACATTCTCGTGACCGTGTATATGTGCAAGTCGCTTGCCCTCCTCGAACATGGCGCGTATCGCGCTACCACTCTCGGCCAGCCTTTTCATTCTATCAGAAATCATGCTTTTGCCTCCTTGTAAAAAGTTTGGAGCGTTTAGCAGTTAAATAATGCTTCAATATAACATTTTATCACGTTTTCATGGTCAATACAAGCATCGCTTGACAAAGAGGATAAACTAAAATATTATGTTATTGCTCTTGAAATTAGGAGGCTTTGACATGAAAGATATAAAATGGTTTGAGGAAATGGAAGCTCGCATACCCAGGGGAGAGGTTCGCACGCGTTTTGCGCCAAGCCCGACGGGCTACATGCACGTTGGCAACCTTCGCACAGCTCTGTATACCTATTTAATTGCACGCCGGTCGGGCGGCAAATTTATTCTGCGCATAGAGGACACCGATCAGGGTAGACTCGTCGAGGGCGCTGTGGATGTAATATATAAAACCATGAGTGAATGTGGTCTGTCGCATGACGAGGGGCCGGATATCGGCGGCCCTGTCGGCCCGTATATCCAGACCGAGCGGCGCGACACATATATGAAATACGCGCAGGTGCTCATCGAACGCGGCTGTGCCTACCGATGCTTTTGCGAGAAGGCGGAGGAACATGAGGGCGAGGCTTTTGAAAAGCAAGACGATCCCTGCCGCGGCATGTCCAGACAGGAGTCCGACGCCCGCGCCGCGGCTGACGAGCCGTTTGTGGTGCGTCAGCTCATAAGCCGCGATGGCACGACCAGCTTCAAGGATGAGATCTTCGGTGAGATCACTGTTCCGAACGACAGTCTGGACGATCAGGTGCTCATGAAGCGCGATGGTCTGCCGACCTATAACTTCGCAAACGTCGTGGATGACCATCTGATGGGCATCACTCACGTTGTTCGCGGAACCGAGTATTTGTCATCAACGCCGAAGTACAATCTCCTGTACGAGGGCTTCGGCTGGGAGGTTCCGCTCTATGTCCACTGCTCACCGGTGATGCGTGACGCGCAGAATAAAATGTCAAAGCGGCACGGAGACCCGTCCTATGAGGATCTCATCGCTCAGGGTTATCTCACCGAGGCTGTCGTGAACTATGTTGCACTTCTGGGCTGGTCGCCGGGCGGCGAGCAGGAGAAGTACACGCTCGAGGAGCTTGAAGCCATATTCGATATCAGCGGACTTTCGAAATCCCCGGCAATTTTTGATGTTGAAAAACTGCGTTGGCTAAACAGTGAATATATCCGCGCCATGTCCCCCGGGGACTTTGCAAAGCGCGCCGAGCCCTTCATACGTCAGGCGGTGAAGAATCCGGAAATTGACCCGGCGGCAATTGCGTCGCTTTTGCAGCAGCGCACCGAGGTTTTGACCGATATACCGGCGAAGCTCGACTTTTTCGACGAGCTTCCGGAGTATGATGTTTCACTTTTTACAAATAAGAAGTCAAAGACTAATCCTGAAATTTCCCGGGATATGCTTGAGAGCGCAATTCCGGCGCTTGAGGCACTTACTCAATGGACAGATGAGGCAATTCTCGGCTCGATGGTCTCCCTTGCGGGGAGCCTGGGCGTTAAAAACGCAACGGTGATGTGGCCCGTGCGCATTGCGGCCTCCGGCAAGGCGGTGACACCGGGCGGAGCCGTCGAAATTTGCCGGATTCTCGGCAAGGGGGAAACTCTGCGCCGTCTGCGTGTCGGGCTTGAGATGCTGAAATAACATTTGAAGAACGTTCAATTTTGCATAACAAAATGAATACGAGTAAAAACACCTCTTTCGGTAAAACTATCGCAGAGGTGTTTTTTATGAAGAAAAAAACCGCAATAGTGATAATTGCAATATTAACTGTCGCCCTGCTCGGAACAGGCGCGTACGCCTATACCGTAGGGGTCGGAAGAGAACGTGCAGAGCAGATCGGAGATATCCACGGAGAGGGCTCGCTCAGTGAGCTTGCCATGTCGCTCACGGGCATGGAGGAGTACATGCGCAAGGGACTTTACGCCACCGACACAGCGCTGCTGTCGTCTATGTGTGCAAAGGCATCCGCAAATGCGTCGTCGGCACTGACCGCCTTTGGCTCACTGCCTTACTCCACTCATGAGCTGGAGGCCATAGCAGACTATATAAACGGTGCAGGTGACTATACGCTCTGGCTGTCGCGTGTAGCTGCAGGCGGCAAGGCACTGGATGACGAGACCCATGCGGCGCTGGCGCAGCTCACAGAGACCATAAGCATGCTCACGCGCGAAACCATGCGCATGGCAATTCAGTATGCAGACGGCGCTCTGGAGATGGATGAATACGGTTCGGGTGCGGATATGGAAGAGGTCGACACGGTCGGATATGAGCTCAGACTTGTGGAAGAGGAGATGCCGGAGTTTCCCGCGCTGCAATATGACGGCATGTATTCGGTCAAGGCGCTAAACTATGAGCCAAGATACCTTAAGGGCCGCGAAAAGATCACAGAGTCTGCGGCAAAAAAAATTGTGGCAGAGTTTCTCTCTGTTCCTGAGTCGCGTCTTGAGAGCGCAGGGTATTCGGAGGCAGAGGTGCCTTGCTGGGGCTTTGCGCTGGAGGATGAGGATGGAAACGAGCGCAGCGTTGTCGTGACTGAGCAGGGCGGTATCGTGATATCAATGACCGACGCATGTTCGCCTCAGGACGAGCTGCTAAAACTTGAGGATGCCGAGGTCTACGCCAAGAAGGTCTTAAAACAGCAGGGCTATGAGGACATGGAGCCGGTCATGGGTCAGAGCGAGGATGGAATCGCGATGTTCTCCTACGCCTGGAAAAAGGGCGAGGTGGTCTGTTTGGCAGACCTTGTGACAATTTCGGTGTCGATGGAGGACGGGCGCATTTGCGGCTATGACGCGTCGGAGTATGTTACAAACCATATCGATCGCGAAATTCCCGAGCCTGCCGTAAGTGAGGAGCAGGCGCTGGAGACTCTGCCCGAGCAGCTCAAGCCAACGACGAGCCGCCTGGCGCTGTTCCAGACCGAGGGAATGGAAGAAATATTCTGCTATGAATTCATTTGCATCAACGAGACCGGCAACGGTGTTGCTGTATACGTGGGCGCAATGGATGGAAAACAGCAAAAAATCGAGCTGGAAGGAATATAGATGCGGTAAATATCAGCAGGTTACTTGACGAATCGCAATGAAAAGAGTAATATTACCTTAGCATATTATATGTAATATTACTTATTCATTGAACGGAGGAACTCCACATGGGTTTCATTCCACGTGTAACCTGTCGCCGCTGCGGAAGGGTATTTTCCGGCGTACGCGGCCGTTGCCCCTATTGCGGTACGCGTCGTCTAAAGCAGAGCGACCGTGTTCCCGGCACAACACCGGGTGAAAATGCAGATACTCCAGCCGGACAGAGGGCCGTTGTTAACACCAGATGGCAGCTCCTATTTGGCGGAATTCTTCTCCTTGCCGTGGTTTTGGCGGTGATCATTTTGGTCAGCGTCGGACTCAACGGCGCAGAGAAAGTATCCCCGACACTGCCGCCTGTGGAGGGCAGTCTGCCGCCGGTTGCAACCCCGTCGCCGACCCCGACGCCCACGCCGACACCGACGCTTGAGAGTATAACCATTTACTATTATGATAAGCCTCTGGCAGATGAGTTTACCTTGAGGGTTGGAGATGTACCGGTGAGCCTGTTTGTGCAGACCTGGCCCACTACCATCAACGTTGAGGGTGAAGTCAAATGGTCGAGCTCGGATGAGAGCGTTGCCACGGTTGAACAGGACGGCAATGATTGCAAGGTTACGGCAGTCGGCTCCGGCAACTGTACAATCAAGGTGGAGTGTTTCGGTGTGAGTGACACCGCTATAGTCCGCGTGCCCTAAAGAAAAAGCTTATAAAACCGCAGCTTTCATTAAGAATGCTGCGGTTTTTGTTGAATGTGCGGTGCTCCCGCGTTATGGAGGTTTTTTCTTGCAATTTAGCAATGGCTAATATATACTATATAAGTAATACTATGCATTATTACAATACCAGATGTTGTGATAGGGAAGGATATCAGCAAATGGCAACAAAAGCCCGTGAGAGCTACGGAAACGCTAGTATAAGTCAATTAAAAGGCGAGGATAGAGTCAGAAAACGCCCGGGGGTCATCTTCGGTTCGGACGGTTTGGAGGGCTGCGAGCACGCCGTGTTTGAGATCCTCTCCAACGCCATTGATGAGGCGCGGGGCGGTCATGGGGACACGATAACCCTGACACGCTATTTGGACAAGAGCATTGAGTGCGAGGACTTTGGCCGCGGCTGTCCCGTGGACTGGAACCCTGCGGAGAAGCGCTTTAACTGGGAGCTCGTATTCTGCGAGCTTTATGCAGGCGGCAAATACATGAATAACGAGGGCGGCGATTACGAATATTCGCTCGGTCTGAACGGCCTCGGCACTTGCGCAACGCAATACGCCTCGGAATATATGGACGCGACAGTCCGGCGTGATGGCAAGAAATACAGCCTGCGCTTTGAAAAAGGCCGTATAAAAGGCAAGCTCAAGGAAGAGCCTGCGGATAGAAAGAAAACCGGCACTACCATCAGGTGGAGGCCGGATATTGAAGTTTTCACCGATATTGATATCCCTGTTGAGTTCTACACCGAGACGCTGCGCCGTCAGGCGGTTGTGAATGCGGGCGTGACATTTAAGCTGCGAAATGAGATATCGTCCGGCAAATTTGAGACGACGGAGTTTCTGTACACGAACGGAATAACGGACTATGTGGCTGAGCTTGCAGGCGAGGATGTTTTGTCCGAGCCGCATTTTATTTCCAGCGAGCGCCGTGGCAAGGACCGCGCGGACAAGCCTGAGTATAAGGTGAAGCTGTCGGCTGCGTTCTGCTTTTCAAATCTTGTAAGCGGCATTGAGTACTACCATAACAGCTCATTTCTAGAGCATGGCGGATCACCGGAAAAGGCGACCAGAAGCGCCTTTGTTTCAGCGGTGGACGCATACATCAAGAAAACCGGAAAGTATCAAAAAAGCGAGTCAAAGGTGAATTTTCAAGATATTCAGGACTGCTTAGTGCTGGTTACTAACTGTTTTTCAACCCAGACCTCATACGCGAACCAGACGAAAAAATCGATAACGAACCGCTTTATACAAGAGGCGATGACGGAATTTTTCAAGGAAAATTTGGAGATTTACTTCATCGAGCATAAGACCGAAGCTGACAGAATAGCAGACCAGGTGCTCATCAACAAGCGCAGCCGTGAGCAGGCGGAGAGGACGCGCCTGAACATCAAAAAGAAGCTGACCGGCAACATGGATATCTCAAACCGTGTGCAGAAGTTCGTTGACTGCCGCAGCCGCGATGTCACTAAGCGCGAAATTTACATTGTTGAGGGCGATTCTGCGCTGGGCGCGTGCAAGCTTTCGCGGGACGCGGAGTTTCAGG
>CAZHUG010000076.1:0-8591 GCA_964535405.1 uncultured Oscillospiraceae bacterium
CCGATGAACCCCGCTTCCCGCGCCTATCCTGCCGAGTTCATTCAGACCGGCGTCTCCACGATTGACGGACTGAATACTCTGGTCAGGGGCCAGAAGCTGCCCATATTTTCCGGCTCCGGACTTCCCCACGCGGCACTGGCGGCTCAGATCGCCCGTCAGGCGAAGGTCCTGGGCACAAACGAAAACTTCGCGGTCGTTTTTGCCGCGATTGGCATTACCTTTGAAGAGTCCGAGTACTTCATTCAAGATTTCCGCCGCACCGGCGCAATTGACCGTACCGTGGTTTTCACAAACCTGGCAAACGACCCCGCTGTTGAGCGTATCGCCACCCCGCGCATGGCTCTGACGGCAGCCGAGTATCTGGCGTTCGAGAAGGATATGCACGTTCTGGTTATCCTGACCGATATCACAAACTACGCCGAGGCTCTGCGTGAGGTCTCCGCCGCGAAGAAAGAGGTTCCCGGTCGCCGCGGCTACCCCGGCTATCTTTACACTGACCTTGCGACTATGTATGAGCGCGCCGGACGTCGTCTGGGCAAGAATGGCTCCATCACCATGATACCCATCCTGACCATGCCTGAGGACGATAAGACCCATCCCATCCCCGACCTGACCGGCTATATCACTGAGGGCCAGATTATCCTCTCGCGTGAGCTGCACCGCAAGGGCATTGTGCCCCCTGTGGACGTTCTGCCCAGCCTGTCCCGTCTCAAGGATAAGGGAATCGGCGATGGCAAGACCCGTGAGGATCACTCCGGCACCATGAACCAGCTTTTTGCCGCGTATGCACGCGGTAAGGACGCAAAGGAGCTCATGACCATCCTGGGCGAGGCGGCGCTGTCGGATGACGACAAGCTGTTCGCCAAGTTTGCCGAGGAGTTTGAGCGCCGCTATGTCAGCCAGGGCAACAACGCCAACCGCTCCATCGAGGAGACCCTTGATCTCGGCTGGGAGCTGCTGCGTATACTGCCGAGAAGGGAGCTCAAGCGCATCAAGCCTGAGTTCATCGATAAATATATTCCCGAAGAAAAGTAAGGCGGTGATATAATGCCTAGTGCCGCAGTAACGCCGACCAGGATGGTCCTAAACCAGCTCAAAGGCAGACTCAAGACCGCCAGACGCGGGCATAAGCTCCTAAAGGATAAGCGCGACGAGCTGATGCGCCAGTTTATGGAGGTAGTTCGCCGCAATAAGGAGCTGCGTACCAGGGTGGAGGAAGGGCTCACAGGAGCTTTCGCATCACTGACGGTTGCAAGTACCATAATGTCCCCTGAGATGCTCGAGCAGGCTCTGCTGTACCCGCGCCAAAGCGTGGAGCTTGGTATGAAGTTCAAAAACGTCATGAGTGTCAACGTTCCGGTCTATGATTTCCACACTAAAAACAGCGATCCGTCTGAGATATATCCCTACGGTTTTGCGCAGACCTCCGGCGAGCTGGACGATGCGCTTGAGCGGCTGGCCAAAGTGTTTGAGGAGATGCTGGAGCTTGCACAGGTCGAAAAAACCATGCAGCTTCTCGCGGAGGAGATCGAAAAGACCCGCCGCCGCGTCAACGCTCTGGAGTATGTCATGATCCCGGATCTGACCGAAAACATCCGCTATATAGCGATGAAGCTTGAGGAGAACGAAAACTCCACTAAGGTTCGCCTGCTTAAGGTCAAGGACATGGTTCTTGCCAAGGCCCACGACTTTAAGTGACAAAGTGATCAAAGAAAAATAGACCCGCAGTAAAGCGGGTCTATTTTTCTTTTAGCTCTCAAGCTCTCTTGCGAGTGTCTCTGCCGCCTGAGCAAGCTTCTGCGAGAACTCCTCGTCGGAGGACGCGGCCTCAATAATGAGGGCGCTCTCGTCGGCTGAGGGCGACACCCGCAGTGCGCAGTTTTGGGAGCGTATAACGACACCGTCGTCGAGTGCGGCGCCTGCCTCCATCATTTGCGCGCTCAATTCGCGCATGAGTCGCGCACGGTTTGCACAGGGCATTTTGCGCTTTGCACAGGACCTGCCTTCGAGAGGCTGACGCTTGGGTGTCACGCCCTCGTGCCGGGGCTCGTCCGGTTTCTCGTCGAGCTTCAATTTGCCGTCGAGCGCATCCAGACAGCAACGGTGATAGGCCCTGGGCGTTCCAATGTCGCACCAGTAGCCCGGCATTGCCACGCCGCGAATTTGCTCGCCGCGCTCCATGAGCAGCGGGAACAGATCCTTTGCGAAGTCGAAAGGTTCATTTTCGGGAACATATGCCATCGCGCGCGGTGAGATGACATAGATGCCCGTGTTCACAAGATCCGTGACAACCCGCTCCCAATTGGGTTTTTCGATAAAGCCTCGAACCGCGCCGGAGCTGTCCGGAACGACGCAGCCATAGCGCAGAGGCTCATCGTCCTCATACAGTGCCATCGTGACCGCAGCGCCGGAAGCTTCGTGATCGGATATGAGCTCACGCAGGTCAAAGTCACATGCTGCGTCGCCGCTCATGACGAGGAAATCCTCGTCACCTACAAAGTCCATGCAATTTTTGACGCCTCCGGCAGTGCCGAGAGGCGTCTCCTCGATGCGCCAACGAAGGGTCACACCAAAGTTTTCGCCGTCGCCAAAATGAGCGAGGATAGGCGCGGGATTAAACCTAAGTGCAGCACAAATCTCGTCAATGCCGCATTTCTTGAGCAAATCGATGACACGCTCCATCAGGGGCTTGCCCAAAAGTGAAACCATGGGTTTAGGCAGATCACCGGTGACGCTCTTCAGACGCCGGCCCTCGCCGCCGGCCATAATTATAGCTTTCATGTCTTTATTATTTTACAAACGGCCGGTTTTATGTGTTGTCAAGCTTGGCCATTTTTGGTATAATATCATATTACAAATGTGGAGCGTTTTTTGCAAAGACTAGATACACAGCGGGGAGTGGTGTTATTTGAACAAGAAAATACAGAGATTGGTGGAGCCGGACATAAGATTATATCTGTTTTTTCTTGTAGCCTTCGCCGCCGCATCACTTTTTGCGAGACAATATATCCTTGCAGCAATTGAGGGAGGAGTTATCCTCCTTCTAATCATACTGTCGCTTTTTTCGGCCCGGCGCAAGCGCCGCGACCTCGTAGAGTATATCGAATCGGTGACCTACGACGCGGATACCGCAAAGAATAACACCCTGCTCAACTTTCCCCTGCCGATGGCAGTTTTTTCACTCAACGACTCGCGAGTCGTTTGGGCAAATCAGAATTTTTTTGATATGTGCGGCGTGTCCGGCTCGCGATTTGAGGCGAGACTAAACGAGCTTGTTCCGGAGTTTAACAGCAAGTGGCTGCTGGAGGGCAAAGCCCAGCATCCGGGCCTGCTTGAGATAGATGGACAAAAATACCAGATCCACGGCAACATCATCCGCCCTTCTGGAGATGGGGATGAAAGCAAACGTGAGCACGGCTATATGGGCATCGCCTACTGGGTGGATGTGACGGAGTATGACGAGATCCGAATAAAATATGAACAGTCCCGACCCGTGATCGCCACTGTCGTCATCGACAACTACGATGAGATGATTCGCAACCAGCCGGACAGAGTGAAAAACGAGCTGCGCGACATGGTCGAGGATCGTATAGTGCAGTGGTGCGACGGCAAGGATGCGTTCTTCCGCCGCTATAACCGCGACAGGTATATTTTTATTTTTGAAGAGCGCTGGCTGCAGGCCATGAAGGACGAAAAATTTACGCTCCTGGCGAAGGTTCACGAGGTCGTAAGTCCCTCGGGCATACACGCAACGGTGAGCCTTGGTCTGGGCTATGATGGCTCGGGTTTTGAAGAAAACTTCCAGTTTTCCACTCTGGCGACAGAGATGGCGCTTTCTCGCGGCGGCGATCAGGCCGTTGTCAAAAACCGCTTTAATTTCGAATTTTTCGGTGGCCGCGGAAACGAGGTCGAGACCCGTACCAAGGTCAAATCCCGCGTCATGGCAAATGCTCTGGCGGAGCTTATAGCCGATTCATCCCGTGTTTTTGTGATGGGGCATAAATATTCCGACCTCGACTGCGTCGGCGCGGCTGCTGCCGTGTGCTGCATCGCGAGGAAAAAGGGCAAGCACTGCCGGATCGTGCTGGATCAAAACAACACATCCGCCGGCCTTCTGATTGACAGACTTGACCGTGAGCCGGAGTATAAAAACGTGTTTATAAGCCCTCAGGAGGCCATGCTTCAGGCTGACAACCGCACCCTGCTTGTGGTCGTGGATACAAACCGCCCCGAGCAGGTCGAGGATCGCAGTCTGCTTGAGACCTGCAACCGCGTTGCGGTCATTGACCACCACCGCCGTGCCGCGACATATATTCAAAATGCGGATCTTGCCTTTCACGAGCCGTTTGCGTCCTCGGTCTGTGAGCTTATGAGCGAGGTTTTGCAGGAGCTTGTTGACACGGATGATATACTTCGCTGTGAGGCGGAAGCCATGCTGTCCGGCATAGTTATGGACACGAAAAACTTCACAATCCGCACGGGCGAACGCACCTTTGACGCGGCTGCATTTCTGCGCCGGGCGGGTGCGGACACTACAGAGGTCAAGCGCCTTTTGCAAAACGACATGGAGGACACTGTCGCCCGCTATAAAATCCTTCAGGGCACTCAGCTCTACCGCGGTAATATCGCCATTGCCGTGCCGGATGAGCCACAGGACAGGGTCGTCGTGGCGCAGGCTGCGGATGAGCTTCTGAACATCTCCGGCATCGAGGTATCTTTCGTAGTATGTCCCAATTCCGACGGTGGTGTGAACATCTCCGCCCGTTCGATTGGCGACATAAACGCGCAGATGATAATGGAAAAACTGGGCGGCGGCGGGAACCGCAGCGCAGCAGCAGTGCAAATAGACAACATTCCGATCCGGGACGCCGTGAATCGCCTGTTTGAGGCGATTGACGAGTACCTGGATGGCTGACAGACTGGAAGGAGAACGAACATGAAGGTAATCTTTAACACTGATGTAAAGGGACAGGGCAAGAAGGGCGAGCTTAAAGAGGTTTCCGACGGCTACGCGCGCAACTATCTGCTGCCGCGCAAGCTGGCGGCTGAGGCAACCGCAGATGCGCTCAATGCCATTAAACTCAAGGAAAAAGCGCTTGCCAAGCAGCGCGCCGAGGATAAGGCCAGAGCCGAGGAAAATGCAAAGCGCCTGGCAGAGGTCGTTGTGCACATTTCTGCGAAGTCCGGACAGGGCGGCAGGCTTTTCGGCGCCGTCACCAGCCAGGAGATATCCGACAGCCTTAAAGGGCAGCACGATATCGACATCGAGAAGAATAAAATCGTGCAGACTGAGCCCATAAAGACCTTCGGCAACTTTGAAATCAGGGCCAAGCTGGGTCATGAGGTCAATGGCGTGATAAATGTGCTCGTAACAGAGCAGAAGTAATATAATAGCCAAAGGAGCTTTTACATGAACGAGCTGCTGGGCAGGCAGGTGCCGCATTCGGCACCTGCGGAGCAGGCGATATTGGGCTCAATGCTCATTGATCCGAGCTGCATAACAGAGGTTATCGACAAGGTGAAGTCAGCCGACTTCTATATAAGCGCGAACCGCGAAATTTTCGACACGATTTTTGGCATGTTTTCCTACGGCCAAACGATTGACCCCGTGACGGTTCTGGATCAGATGAAGGTGCTCGGAGTGTATCATCAGGATAGCTCCCAGCAATATATTCTTGAGCTGATGCAGATAACTCCCACGGCGGCAAACGTGCTGGAATACGCGGCGATTGTGCGTGACCGCGCACTGCTGCGCAATCTGGTTGTGGCGGCTGATGAGATAAGCGCCATGGTCTATGAGGGCTCAGGTCAGGCTGAGACCATGCTTGAGGCGGCTGAGCGCAAGATATATGCCCTGCGTAAGGACAGAACCGTGGGCGGGCTGCTGCCTGTGTCGCAGGTGATTCAGAATGTATATGGCATGATTTCGGAAGCTGCGGCGTCTGACAGCAGCATACCGGGTCTGACAACGGGCATGGAGGATCTCGACAAGACCATTTTGGGTCTGAGCGGTGGCGACCTCGTGCTTGTGGCGTCCCGGCCCGGTATGGGTAAAACCAGTATTGCACTGAATATTGCCCTGCATGTCGGTAAAACCTCAAATAAAACGGTTGCGGTTTTTTCGCTGGAAATGGCCAGGGAGCAGCTTGCCATCCGCCTTCTCGCATGCCAGGGCGTTATCGACAGCCAAAAGCTGCAGACAGGCCGGCTCAATCAAGAGGAATGGAAGCGTGTAAACTCTGCGGCGACAGTCATCAGCGCCACGGATATACGGATAGATGACAACCCGACCCTCACGGTTGCTGACATGAACGCACAGTGCCGCAGACTCAATAATTTGGGTCTGGTGGTCATAGACTATCTGCAGCTTATGCAGTCAGCCGGCAGCGGCAGCTCCTATGCAAACGAGAGCCGCACACAGGCGGTATCCGACATCAGCCGAATGCTGAAGATCATGGCCAAGGAGCTGAACATTCCGGTTCTGTGCCTGTCGCAGCTGTCACGCGCCAACGAAGCGAGACAGGACAAGCGTCCCATGCTCTCCGACCTTCGTGAATCCGGCGCAATTGAGCAGGATGCCGACGTTGTCATCGGCCTGTATCGCGAGGGCTACTATGACAAGGAGTGCCAAAGCCCGAACCTGGCCGAGGCGATCATCCTCAAGAACCGCCACGGCGAGACGGGCAAGCTGGAAATGATGTGGCTGCCTGAGTACACGACCTTCGCGTCTGTCGAGAAACGTCATGTCGAGGAATGATTCTTTCCGTGAGCTCATCCCTGAGGGGGAGCGTGTCCTCTGCGCGCTGTCCGGCGGTGCGGACTCGGTATATCTGCTTTGCAAGCTGCTGGAGCGGGGCATTGACGTGTGCGCTGCACACTATAACCACTGCCTGCGCGGCGAGGAGTCCGAGCGTGACGAGCGTTTCGTGCGGGAGCTTTGTGCCCGGCGCGGGGTGGAGCTTCGCACAGGGCGCGGCGACGTGTCGGGCTTTGCGCGCGAAAACGGTATGGGTATTGAGGAGGCAGCGCGAGAGCTGCGCTATGCCTTTTTAGAATCGGCCGCGCGTGAGCTCCCGGCAGACTTAATTGCCACGGCGCACAATGCGGATGACAATGCCGAGACGATGCTCATTAATTTAGCGCGAGGTACGGGTCTGCGCGGCCTTGGCGGCATTCCGCCCAAGCGCGGTAACATCATCCGACCTATACTTTTTACGACGCGTGCCGAGATAGAATGTTATTTGTCTGAAAATTCAATTTCCTATGTTGAAGACAGTACAAATGCCGCTGATGACTATGCGCGCAACCGCATCAGACACTCGGTCGTGCCGGTTCTGCGCGGCATAAACCCGAATTTTTCTATGAGCGCCGCGCGCGCTTCGCGTCTGTTGCGCGAGGATGAGGAATATCTGGAATCGCTGGCCCAAGATTTCATAAGAGTGCATGTGACAGAGCGCGCAGTTCCGGTGGGGGAGCTTGTGCGCCTGCCGAAGCCTCTGTCCGCTCGCGTGCTGCGACTCATGTCCGGCACATCGCTCTCGCAGACGCATGTTGCCGCGTTGCTTGAGCTTGCCGGGGGCGTCGGACTTGGCAGCTGTGATCTTCCGGGAACGCGCGCCGTTCGCGAGCAGGGCTTCATACGTTTTGGGCTTGAGGCGGCGGCAATAATTGCTGCTCGCCCCGTTTTGCTTGAGGGAGATACGGAGATACCGGAAGCGGGAATAACAATTCGCTGCTCTGAGATAATAAAAACGCCTGAAATTAACAGTTCATTCAACACTTTTTTCTTTAAATGTGAGAATATTTGTGGTACCATATGCTGTACGGCGCGGATGCCCGGGGATAAAATCAGACTGCTTGGCAGAGGATGTACCAAGAGGCTTTCTGATATTTTCTCTGAAGGGCACCTGAGCCAGCGCGAGCGGGACCTTACCTGCGTCCTGCGTGACGATGTCGGCCCGATTGCGGTGTATGGACTGGGCATGGCGGAGCGTTGCTCTGCACAGCCGGGAGAAAGGTCGCTCAAGATAGAAATGATAAAGAGAAAAAATGAAAGCCGGGGAAACGGGATATGTTAGAAGATCTAGAGCGCATTTTGCTGACAGAAGAGCAGATTCATGCCAGAATCGGGGAGCTTGGTGCACAGCTCACAGAGGATTATATGGACAAGGATCCTATATTCGTGGGCGTACTGAAGGGCTGTTTTATTTTCATGGCCGACCTGCTGCGTAAAACTGACATCTATTGCACAATGGATTTCATGGCAGTCTCATCTTACGGTGATGGTATCACCACGACCGGAGCTGTCAATATCAACAAAGATCTCTCGCGCGATATCGAGGGTCGCCATGTCATCATAGTTGAGGACATTCTTGATAGCGGCGTGACTTTGAGCTATCTTGTAAAATATCTTTCGGTCAGGAACCCTGCATCAATAAAGCTGGTTACACTATTGGATAAGCCGGCGCGCCGTATGGCGGATGTAAGGGCAGATTATATTGGCTTTGAAGTCGAGGACGCCTTCGTTGTCGGCTATGGGCTGGATTATGCCGAGGAATACCGCAACCTGCCGTATATCGGCATATTAAAGC
>CAZHUG010000077.1:0-7997 GCA_964535405.1 uncultured Oscillospiraceae bacterium
CCTGTACTTCAAGGACAGCCGGGTGAAGGTGGAGCTGGGTCTGTGCAAGGGCAAGAAGCTTCACGACAAGCGCGACTCTGATGCGGAAAGACAGTCGAAGCGCGATATAGACAGAATATTGAAGGAGAGAAACGCATAATGTCAAATCCTATAGTCACAATTGAGATGGAGGCCGGCGGAGTTATCAAGGCCGAGCTTTATCCGGAGATTGCACCTAATACGGTCAATAACTTCCTGAGCCTGGTGAACGCCGGCTTTTATAACGGGGTAATTTTCCACAGAGTCATTCCCGGCTTCATGATTCAGGGCGGAGATCCTCAGGGCAGCGGCATGGGCGGCCCCGGCTACAGCATCCGCGGCGAGTTTAAGCGCAACGGCTTCAAGAATGATTTGAAGCATGACCGCGGCGTACTGTCAATGGCACGCTCAAGCATGCCCGACACCGCCGGCAGCCAGTTTTTTATAATGCACGCCCTCTCCCCTCACCTTGACGGAGATTATGCCGCCTTCGGGATGGTCACTGAGGGACTTGACGTCGTCGATCAGATTGCCAACGCCGCAGCTGACTACAACGACAGGCCGGTAATCTCGCAGGTCATCAAGTCTGCAACTGCCGAGACCTTCGGCGTTGACTATCCTGCACCTATAAAGCTTTAAGCAGCATTTACAAGCCGGGAGTTTTGTTCCCGGCTTCCCATGGGGCCGTACTGGTTTCGACGGGGATGCGGAATCCGGAATAGCGGGCGGATGCGCCTACCATCCATAAAATGGGCAACCTTATAAATTAAAGAACAACAACAAAACTGCTCTTCTCGCTGCTTAAGCAGTGAGTGTCCCCTCCAGGAGTGCCGTGGCCTGGATGCGGGGCATCGATTAGCGGCGTCCGTGAGTGCGCAAAGCTTTGAGCTCACCATGAATAATGAAGCTACCAAGCCCTCGAGTGTGATTGTCCACGCCTGGGTAAGGGAATGTAAATGACTCTCTGCGCCCGGAGAGGTTCCGGTGGAAGTGTTTTCGGACGGGGGTTCAATTCCCCCCGGCTCCACCACGAAAAGCCCTGTAGTTTCAACGACTACAGGGTTTTGCTTTTCAGACGATTTTATTTGAAGAATGTAGGCTTTAATTATTTTGCCAAGATACACTTGAAACAGATAAATAAGTGTTTATGTTATAAGGAAACTATAAACCCTGCCTTCATTGATTTTGAGGCAGGGCTTTGCTATAATTTTAGTACACGAAATAATAGAAATAAAGGTAAGTATATGAGTAGAAGTATTGATTGCTCAGCTTTGCCGGCACAGCAACATGGCGATCAAATCAGGATAGTCTGGAAGCAATCAGCCGGTTGCAAGGTTCCCTTTGTGTATGACAATATTTCCGGCGAATTTGAAATTATTACATATCATAAGGGCAAATATATCACCATTCAATATGAAAACCAAATTAAAAAATTGCGGACCGGCCGATTATTGCAGCTTCAAATCACTGATTTAATTGACCCCGACAAAGTCTGCCTGCCCCCTAGAAATCTCAAAAGTCACGAGACTTTTTTGCGCGAGGTCAAAGAACTGTACGGTGATGAATACACCGTGCTTTCAACTTATGTCCACAGTAAGGCGGCAGTGCGCATGCGCCACAATTCAAAGGCTTGTAACTACCATGAGTTTTCCCCCACGCCTAACAATTTCTTGCGGGCTGCGGGCTGTCCCGCGTGCAGCGGCAATCCCTCCTTTCCAGAGATGTGTATTCTATTAGTTTTATGTAAATTTTTCCCTGACGCACGCAAACAACGGATACAGGGTCGTGAATGCGATATTGCATTTACCTCCAATGGAAAACTGATAGGGATCCAGTACGACGGTGCCTTTTTTCACCAGAAGTCCACCGATGATGATACATTTAACCACATGTTCCTCTCGGAACACGAAAACCACCTCCTCCGCATCCGGGAAGAGGGCTGCCCTCCTCTTGAATCTCATGAGCGTTTGTATGAGATATCCTCTCCGAGCAACTATTCTCTGGAGAACCTGCAAAATACCCTGTCCAACTTATTTCGGCGGCTTAACATTTTGCTTGAAACCAACTATGAGCCGCAGTTGACGGAGAAGCTCATGCACAGGGCGCGGCGCCATTCAAAAAAATCCTTTCGCTATTCTCTGCTGCTTGAAGAGTACATCGCCTACCTGCACACGCATAAAGACACACCTCATAACAAAACTCAGAACAACCTGCAAAACCGCTTAACCACTGCCCTGCGCGAGCAGCGTTTTGGAGAAGAAGAGGTGAAGAGAATTAATGCCGTACGCCGGCAGTACGGCCTGTGCATGGAAGAGCGGCCTCCAAAATTGATATATCAGGATATGCTGAAATTTTACGAGCGACATAAAATGCTTCCGCGGCAACAAGCAGGGCCGATAGAGGAATACAATCTGTATAAGGAAATTAAAAGATGTCTGAAGAAAAAATCTTTTGACGGTCCTCAACTGGAGAAATACCGACATCTCTGCAAGGGGGCTTCAAATTACCCCAGCCAATCGGAGGATTTATTTAATGCCTACTTGCTTTTCGTACAGGTCAATAAGAGGCTTCCAAGCTTCAACACTGCCGCAAAGGAAGAGCGATCATTAGCCAATAAAGTGCAGCATCGTCTCAGTCGTGGAACCTTTAGCACGCATCAAAAAGCTGAGATTCAAAAAATTAAGAGAAAATATTCGCGTTTGTATATGCAAAAACGAATAATTGATGAATACTGTACATTTCTTTCGGAAAACGATCGCCTGCCGTTTTACAGAGCGGAAGGTGACGAGGGCAAGCTGGAAAGTAACATGCTGCGCTATCTGAGAGGGCGTAGATTCACACAGGATGAATGTGAAAAAATACTTGCTTTTCGTGCTCCCTACCAAACACTGACGCGGCAGCTGCGAGAGCATGTGCAGTATCTTGGCGGTGATGCGCATAGTTTTGTCATCAGGCAATACGAAGCATTTTGCAGGGTTCATGAGCGCCTGCCTGCGAAGAGCATGCACAACCGCGAGGAGCATGAGCTGTGCGGACTTGTGCAGCAATACATCGATCCCGCTCTCTACCCGCTTGGCCCCCAGAGTGAAGCAAAGCCAAACCCACCGAAAAAAACATTTGTAAATAAAGCTCCCACCGAAACATTTGAAGAGGCCATGGCATTCTATGCAGAAAACGGACGCTTTCCCCTTCATGTGCATAGAGGCAGCCTGCCCCAACGCCCATATGAAGGTAAGTTGGCTGCCAGAGTAACCATGCTGTACCGCACAGGGCGTTTTTCTTTACAACAGCTTGAGGCTCTTGATCAGTTGCGCTTGAAAAACCCGGACAAACCTCAGCTTTTATATGAAGCATTTTTTGACTACATTGAAACGCACGGGGGTCAGTCTCCAAAGCACTGTCCACACACAGATGAAAACCGGCTTCTGAACAGCCTGAAAAATCATATGCGTCAGGGGCGCTACACCCAACAGCAATTGGACAGCCTTCTAGAGCATTTGCCGGGCAGGCGAAAAAACTATCCAGCCCTGGATGCGTGAAAAGGGCAGTTTGTCTTAAATCTGCATCATAATTGCTGATTTTTCACTGTGTTCCGCCTTGACAGGCAGAGGCCGAAAATTAAAGAGCAATGCACGGCGAAAGCGTTACGCCGTGCATTGCTCTTTTGTATTATAGAATTATTTCCCGGGCTATTGCCTCAGTCTAAAAACGAATCCAGCTGAAGCTTGAGCTGCGCCTGAACCTCGGCGACTATTGCCGCGGTATCCAGGGGCAGGTCCGCCTTGAGCGACTTGTCGCGTGAAAACAGCTCCACACAGCCACGCGCGACTGTCTTGGGGCTTATGATTATGCGCAAGGGACAGCCCAGCAGATCAGCCTCGGAGAACATGACACCGGCGCTGACTTCCCTGTCGTCATAAATGACCTCTACCCCGGCCTGCTTCAGAGCCTTGTAAAGCTCGTCCGCCGCCGGTCTTATATTATCTGTCGTGACGTTAAGCGCGCACAGCTGTACCTGCCAGGGTGCGACAGACGCGGGCCAGATGGGGCCGAATTTGTCATGGTGAGCCTCGCAAATCGAAGCCGCCAGCCTGCCGACGCCGATTCCGTAGCTGCACATTACAGGATACTGAAGTGCGCCGTCGCGATCCAGATACTGCATTTTCATCGACTTGCTGTATTTATCTCCAAGCTGGAAGATGTTGCCGACCTCAACACCGTTTGACAGGACAAGGCCCGCTTCCTTGCATTCGGGGCAAATTCCGCCGTTCACGGCCTTTGCTACATCAACAAATTGGGCATTCGGGAAATCGCGGGGCATAGAGATGCCCGAAACATGATAGTCTTCCTCATTTGCTCCGCCATAGAGGCTTTTGACCCCTTGCAGAGAGCGGTCGAAAACACATTTGAATTTTTCCGAAAGCCCCAGGGCACCTATGAAGCCGACAGTCAATCCGCAGGCCGGATCGAGATTCGCGGCGGGATGGACCTCGGTCCCCAGATGGTTTCTGAGCTTTGTCTCGTTTATATCCAGGTCGCCCCTTATAAAGGCGACGACGAGGCTGTCATCATCATTCTGCTGATACACGACCGCCTTCATAAACTGATCTTCTGAAAGCTTCAGGGTCTTGCACAGACCCTGAATGGTCTTGACATTCGGCGTGTGAATTTTCTCCAGCCCGGTCTCCTCGCCCTCTGTTGCCTCGACGATGGTTTCGGTGACCTCCTGATTTGCCAGATACCCGCAATGCGGGCAACTCACGATTCTGTCCTCTCCGATATCGGACAGGAACATAAACTCGTGCGAAAGACTGCCGCCCATCATTCCTGAGTCGGACTCAACCGCGACAACCTCCGGCATGCCGACGCGCTTGAAGATGCGATTGTAGGCATCAAAGCAGACCTGATAATACTGCCTTAAATCATCCCAGTCGGTATGGAACGAGTAAGCGTCCTTCATGGTAAACTCGCGAACTCTCACAAGTCCGCCGCGGCAGCGCGGCTCATCGCGAAACTTGGTCTGAATCTGATATATCATGAACGGATAGTTCTGATAACTGGCGGCGACATCCCGCGTCAGGTGAACTGCCGCTTCCTCATGCGTCATTCCGAGAACGTTTTTGGAGCCGTTCCTGTCCGTGAAGCGCAGCATTTCACTGCCTATGCTGTCGTAGCGTCCGGACTCCTGCCAAATGCTGGCGGGCATGACAACCGGGAACAGAACCTCCTGCCCGTCAATTCTATCCATTTCCTGTCTGATAATGGCTTCAATCTTCTGGGTGATTCTGCGCATAGGATTATACAGAGAAAAGACTCCCGAAGAAACCTGCCTGATATATCCGCCGCGAATGGAAAAAATGTGGTTCGCTGTCTGACATTCCGACGGGTTTTCTTTCTTTCTTGTTCCGACTAACTGGCTCACCTTCATATTTAAATGCCACCCTCCAACATAATTTTGAACTTATGCACATGCCGTCTATGCAGTCATTTTATGACTTTAGCGTCGGTAAATTGAAGTATAATTTTAGCACGCCTGACGACAAATGTCGATAAAAATTTGGACCCGTTCATTTTATCAGATTTTCTGGAAGTTTTCAATCTAATCCTCACAATAAGCCCTGCCTGTCACCGCCGCGGGCGGGAGCGTGCACATAAGCGGGCCAAAAGCAAAACAGCCGCGCATAAACTGCAATAATATGCCAAAATCGCCGCCGGCTTCGAGAGAGTCTTCAAATAATGTTGACTTAATAATGATATAACTGTAAAATGAGTTCTATGGAAAAACTAAGAATGCATGCATATATAGTTGCATCCCCCTCCGGGGAGGAACGCCGCGAGGATGTCCGGCAGCTTTCGGCGGCACTGCTCTGTCAGGCCGGGGGCAAGCGTCCCTGCGGACTCTGCCGCGATTGTCGTAAATCCTTGTCGGGGATTCACCCTGATATCATAACCACCCGTCGGGATATTGATGACAAGGGCCGCGAGAAGCGGGATATCTCAGTCGGGCAGGTTCGCGCCATTGTGGCGGACGCACAGGTTATGCCAAACGAGGCCGCCCGCAAGGTCTATGTTTTCGAAGATGCGGACAAAATGAACACAGCGGCGCAAAACGCAATTTTAAAGTTGCTGGAGGAACCGCCCGGAGCCGCCGCATTTATTTTAAGCTGCTCAAACCCCGCGCTGCTTTTAAAAACCGTGCGCTCCCGCTGTGCTCTGCACAGAAAGAACACAGATGCCGAAACCGACGAGGCTGCTCTGGCGGACTCCGCTGCGCTGCTTCGCGTCATTGAATCCGGCAGCCGCGCAAAGCTGTTGCGCTGGTGCTCTGAAAACGAGTCGCTCGACTCACGAGGGCTTGAGACTGTGCTGGGCAGCTGCCGCGTCCTGCTTGCGGACATACTCCGGGGTGAAGGCAAGCACAAATTCACGCAGCGCCAGTGTTTGGAGCTGGACAAGCTTTTTTCAAAATGCACGTCTTATCTTCGCCTGAACACAAGTGTGAAGCACGTCCTCGGACTCATCTCTGTGGACGCAATTTCAGAAAACACGCTTACTAACATGAAATGAGGAAAATATTTTGACTGAGGTAGTCAGTGTTAAGTTTAAAGGACGCGGAAAGTCCTATTATTTTGACCCCGCAGGAATCACATATACCGACGGTGACGAGCTGATTGTCGAGACCTCCAAGGGTCTTGAGATGGCTCAGTGCTTCAAGGCCAACCACTATGTGCCCGACGATAAGGTGGTTCAGCCGTTGCGTCCGGTGATTCGTGTTGTGACCGACGGTGACAGGCGCGTCATGGAGATTAACCAGGCGCGCGAAAAGGATGCCTTCGTAATTTGCCAGCAGAAGATTTCCGAGCACGGATTGGACATGAAGCTCGTCGATGTTGAGTGCAGCTTTGAGGGCAACAAGGTGACCTTCTTCTTCACCTCTGACGGTCGCGTCGATTTCCGCGATCTGGTAAAGGATCTCGCCTCCGTTTTCCGCAGCCGCATAGAGCTGCGTCAAATCGGCGTTCGCGACGAGGCCAAAATGCTGGGCGGTATCGGAATTTGCGGACGCGCCTTCTGCTGCAACCAGTTTTTGGACGAGTTCCACCCCGTCTCAACCAAGATGGCAAAAATGCAGTCCATGTCGCTAAACCCCGCCAAGATCTCCGGCAGCTGCGGCAGGCTCATGTGCTGCCTGCGCTATGAGGAGGAGGCATACGAGGAGCTTGTTAAAATAGTTCCGAAAAACGGAACCTTTGTCGAAACACCCGTCGGCTACGGCACCGTCACGCAAAACAACCTTCTGCGTCAAACCGTTAAGGTTAAAATTGACGGTGATGGCGAGGACGCGGTAAAAAACTATCACGTCGATGAGATTGCGGTTATCCCCGGCGGCAGACCCAAAGCCGGCGAGCCCCTGCCCCAGCTTTTGAAGCTCCGCCCCGCCCCTGTGCGCGAGCCTGAGGAGGAGCCGGAGAACCTCTGGCGCTCACCCTCCTTCGTGACCGAGGCGGCTGCCGCGCCGGTTCAGGAGGCAGCTCCGGAGCCCCAGCAGAGCAAAAAGAAAAACTACAGTCGCCGCGGGCGCAGCAATAAAAAACCCACCGGCACTGCTTCACCTGCCGCAGAGCAGTCCGCTCAGCAGCAAAAGCCCAAATCCTCCAGACCCCAGCGCAGCAAGTCTCAGAACGGAAAGGCGCAAGGTCAGAAGCAAGCGGGTCAGAAAGCCCAGCCCGCTAAGGTACAGACCGCCAAAGCGCCGCAGGCTCCCAAGCCGCGGGCAAAGGACGCCACACAGGATCCGGCGGCTCCGGCGCGCAGCAATAACACTCGCCGCCGCAGATGGAATAAAAACAAGCCTAAAAATCCGCAAAATCCGCAGCAATAAGAAACTTATGCCCGGCATCGTCTGATGCCGGGCTTTTTCTTTTAGTATTTCCGGAAGCTGGTTCATATCCTATATAGTAAGCCCGCCGTCAGCGCCC
>CAZHUG010000078.1:0-7628 GCA_964535405.1 uncultured Oscillospiraceae bacterium
TCATGGCGAAGAAGGCCGGCGCGACCGACAGCATCACCCTGACCGGCGGCTGCGCGAAGAACGACGGCTTGAAGGAAGCGATAGAGCACGTTCTGAAGCTCAAGGTTATAAATCTTAAGACTGACCCGCAGCTCATGGGAGCACTTGGCGCTGCAGAGTATGCCCGCCAGAAGGGCATCGCGAAGGGCGCATAAGTCTTTAGCGTATTCGCAGCACATACGAAAGGAATGGTCATATAAATGAAGAAATGCTGCAAGCAGAAGAAGGGCTGCAAGCTCTTTAAGACCCTGTTTGGTGTACTTACGGCAACGGTTGGATTACTGTTCACTGTGTATATGCTCAACCTCGACATGAAGCTTATTGGCTGGCTTTACACTGTTCTGAACGATTTCCATGACCGCAAGCCCAGAGATATCCAGTTCTAAGCTTATGGAACTATATAACAGCACAATAAAACACTTGCAAGATACCTTGTCTGCTCATGCCCCCAAATCCTGGGGGTATGAGCCGGCTCGGGCGTGGACAGATTCTGGTCAAAACGAGCTCGTTTTGACCAGAGACGCTGCCTACGAGCTCGGGGGAGACAACAACCCGGCATCGAACTTTACCTGTGTGACGACCAGCCCAGATCTGATAACCGAGGACAAGATCGTGCTCATTGGCCCCGATCTCGGTGAGATTCGCGGTGACAGCCCCTTTGCCCGCATCGTTCTTCTGCACGTGAACGATATAAGTGGCGATGATCAGGAGGCTTTCCGCACCATCCGGGATATGGAATTTGTGAAATATCACGTGTTTCCCGAAGGCTATATGATGCGCGTCTCGCCCGAGAATAGACGCGAGCAGGTCAGAGTGTCAAAACAAGCGGTGAAGCGCGGTGTCAATTTCCGTGCCATCGGCACCAATTTTATCAAGCAATATAAGCAAAATCCCCTGATAGATCACGTCACAATCATCTTCGTAACCGGCGACAAGCCTCTCTGCAAAGAGCTTGCCGAAACGGCAAAGAAGGTGGATACCATCACCATGACGCTGAACCACATAATGGACGGTCTCTCCACCGACTGTAGTGTGTGCTCATTTAAACAGGTGTGTGACGAAGTCGAGGGCATGAAGGAGCTCCACTTTAAAAAAGGTGAAGAGCCCATGAAGCTCGACTGACAAACTCATTAGCATTAAGGTATACCCATAAAAAAACTCCCTCGCCGAACTGTGAACGGCGGGGGAGCTTATTTATGATTTTTTATACTCTCTCAATTGTGTAAATATCGCGTCTTCTTCCACTCATGAGCGGAAGCTGGGCGCGAATGCTCTCAATGTTTGTCAGATCGAGATCGGCAAGGAGGACAGCCTCCTCGGCATCAGCTCTGACAATCACATCGCCCCAGGGCGAGACGGCAATAGAGTTTCCATAGGAGATATAGCTGCCGTGCTCATCTCGTGCGGGCGCACAGCCGCAGGTAAAGATCTGATTTTCAACCGCACGTCCTCTAAACAGAAGCTCCCAATGTGCAGGGCCGGTTGTCATGTTGAAGGCCGCGGGGCAAAACAGCACCTGAGCACCCTCCAGGGCAATCAGACGTGAGAGCTCAGGAAAGCGGAGGTCAAAGCATATGCAAAGACCCATTTTGCCAAATTCAGTGTCAAATGTACAGACCTCGTCTCCGGCGGTGAAGGTATCGGACTCCTTGAAATACTGCCCGTTCTTCATATAGATATCAAATAAATGAGTTTTCCGGCAGCGCGCCGCCTGACGCCCCTCGCGATCAAAGACAAACGAAGTGTTGTAAAGCTTGTCGCCGTCCTGCTCCGGTATAGAGCCCCCGACAATCCAAACTCCGGCAGTCTTTGCCGACTCCGAGAGCATTTGCCAGGCCGGCCCCCCCAGCTCCTCTTTGCTTTCGATAAAAGAGCTGTTGCGGTATTCGCAGCAAAACATCTCGGGCAAAACAATCATATCCGCTCCCGTCTGGGCGGCATTTTGCAGCATTTTCCGCGCATGTTCAAGGTTCTTGGCCTTGTCTGCGCAGCTGCGAAGCTGAACCAGAGCAACCTTCAAATGAAACTCCCCCTTTGCTATTATAGCTGATTATATATGTATCGTTTGCTGTTTTCAAGTCTGCACTTGACAAATGGCTTTCATACAAGTATAATAAGTCATACCAGTTGAACTAGTTATACAAATCATACTTATGGGGTGACAAATATGATGCTACAGGGACCAGAGGGAAAGTACCTTTTCGGGGTTGTAAAGGTAGGGGCGAAGGGACAGATCGTGATTCCGAAGGCAGCGCGGGACAAATATGGTATAAAACCCGGTGACCAGCTGCCGGTTGGCGGCGACGAAAACGGTATTGCAATATTCACGAACAGTCAGCTTGTAGAGTTTTTGAAAAAAACTATTATTGAAGGAGAAAATGAGTGAATGCTGTTGAGGCGCGTGGCCTGACAAAGAGGTTTAAAGAGCGCATTGCTGTAGATAATTTTGACCTAACGGTGGCGCAAGGTGAGCTGTTTTCCCTGCTCGGCGTAAACGGTGCCGGAAAGACAACCACTATTCGTATGCTTTGCTGTTTGCTCAAACCCAGCGCAGGAGACGCGTTGGTCATGGGACACAGCATTGTAAAGCACCAACAGGATGTGAACCAGATAATCAACATCTCTCCGCAGGAATCCGCTATCGCACAGAATCTCACCGTGCGGGAAAATCTTGAATTTGTTGCGGAGATATATGGCATGCAGAAGGAGCAAGCGAGACAGGCAGCCGGGGGACAAATGGCCGATTTTGGCCTCGAGGAGGCTGCATCACAGCGGGCGGGAACGCTCTCCGGCGGACAGCAGAGACGGCTCTCTATCGCCATGGCGCTGATTTCGCAGCCACAGGTTCTGTTTCTTGACGAGCCGACGCTCGGTCTTGATGTGCTGGCGCGGCGCGAGCTCTGGTCGGTTATAAAACAGCTCAGAGGCAAGGTGACGATTATTTTGACTACACACTACATGGAGGAGGCAGAGGCCCTCTCAGACAGGATAGGAATTATGGAAAAGGGGAGACTCAAGGCAGTTGGCACGGCGCAGGAGCTCATAGTCAGGACCGGTGCAAAAGACTTTGAAGATGCTTTTGTCAAGCTTGCCACGGGAGGTAGATAAAATGAATGCTGCAATTGTGTTTTCCAAGCGCTGCACCAAGGACATTGTCCGCGATAAGGTGAGCGTGGCTATGAATCTGTTTTTTCCGCTGGCAATTTTACTGCTGCTGACGCTCATTCAATCAGGCATTCCGCAGCCTGTGTTCGAGTTGCCCAGTCTCGCACCGGGCATGGCAGTTTTCGGCTTGTCCTTCATCTGTCTGTTCTCCGCGACGCTTATTTCCAGAGACAGGAGCACGTCATTCATGTCCCGGCTAATGTCCTCCCCACTCAAAGCCGACGACATTATAATCGGCTATACAATTCCACAAATATTGGTCGCCCTGTGCCAGACGGCCATATGCTATGTCGCAGCGATAGTGCTGGGACTCAAGCCGAGTGTGCACATAATTGTTGCCATACTTGTCAATTTACCCATGGCGATATTCTTCATTGGAGCGGGACTGCTTTGCGGCACGCTGTTTAACGACAGGCAGGTCGGTGGAATATGCGGTGCACTGCTCACGAACCTAACGGCCTGGTTATCGGGCGCATGGTTTGATCCCGGACTCGTCGGAGGCGCTTTTGCAGCGCTCGCAAATGCCTTGCCTTTTGTGCATGCCGTCAAGGCCGGGCGCGCTGCGCTTGCAGGTAACTACGGAGCAATTTTGCCCGATCTTTACTGGGTTATTGGCTGGGCGGCGTTCATATGTGTGGCTGCTGTTTTGGTCTTCAAAGGGAAAATGAGGCAATAAGAACTAATATGTAAAATCTACGTTGAGTTTTATAAACTTTAGTTGACTTTATGTTAAGAAAATGTTAATATTCAACAAGGATACGTAAAGTCTTCCAATACATAAAAATAGTGAACCTCCTGGAAGCGGGGGCAATGCCCCCGCTTCCGCTTACATTTTAAGGCGACCACCGCTATTTTTTCTCGGCACGCTTTGCCTGACTAACATGGTGATTGGTGCAAAGAAAAGATGGAGTTAGCAGCGACGGCGGAGATGAAGATAGATGAATAAGTGGGAGTTGTGGTATAAGCACTACTCCTATTGCATAGTACTTTTGTTAAGGAGTGATGGCATGCCACAATGGGATTCATTTGAACAATTTCTTAGTTACATACGCGATTTGAACGTATTGAGCATGTGTCTTCGCTTTCTGTTAGCAATGATCACAGGCGCGCTCATTGGCGCGACGCGCGGCAAAAGGCAGCATGCTGCCGGCATGCGCACGCACCTTCTGGTGTGCATAGGCGCGGCCTGCGCCGTAATGGTCGGTCAGTTCTCCACAGTCACGATGGGCTTGGGCGGCGACTCAAACAGAATTGCAGCTCAGGTGGTTTCCGGTATCGGTTTTCTTGGCGCGGGCAGCATTATTGTAACCGGTCGCAACCATATTACCGGACTGACAACCGCAGCGGGACTCTGGGCTTCGGCCTGTATGGGTCTTGCCGCCGGTACGGGTTATTATGAATGTGCAATTGTTATGTGCATATTCATATATATTGCTCTGGTGACGCTGAATAAGCTCGACGCCACGTATGTCAAGTCCTCAAAGGTCATAATTGCCTATATCGAGGTCTCGACAGGCACGCGCATGAGTACCCTTCTCAAGGGATTTGTTGAGATTGGTCTTCATGTTGCCTCGATTGAGCAGATAGGCCGCGATAACAATGATTTCTGCGGTTATAAGACTGAACTGGAGATATCAAGAAACGACCTCACGCACGAGGAGGCCATAACTGGAATAGGTGATATTGAAGGCGTGTTCTTTGTTGAAGAAATGAAGGCATAAAATATTAGTGGCGGAGTGATTTCACTCCGCCACTAATATTTTATGCTTTTAATTTTTAAGCGAGTCGATATATCGGCAGGCTGCAACCGCCGCAACTGCGCCGTCACCGACGGCTGTTGTAAGCTGACGAACCTCCTTGGCGCGGCAATCGCCTGCGGCAAAAATGCCGGCTGCTCCTGCAAGGCAGCTCTCTCCGGCTGTGAACCAGCCCGTTGGGTCAAGCTCCGCTACAGTCGAGAAGGCTGAATTCTCCGGCTGAAAACCAACCGCTATGAACAGACCCTTCACATCAAGACGGCTCTTATTGCCGTCCAGCGTGTTCTCGACAACTATGCCCTTGAGCTCGTCATCGCCCAAGAGCTCCACAATGCGGCTGCACATAAGCAGGCGCACATTTTTACGCTCAAGCAGTACGCGCACATTGGCGGCCTCGGCACGAAACTCCCCTCTGCGGTGTATTATGTAAACCTCAGAACAATAATTTGAGAGCAGGATTGCATCCTGAACGGCGGCATCGCCGCCTCCGGCGACTGCAACGGGAAGACCCTTGTTGAATGCGCCGTCGCAGACTGCACAATATGAGACGCCCCTGCCTGTAAGCTCCTCCTCACGAGGCAGACCGAGGTGACGGTGACGCGCTCCGGTTGCAAGGATGACTGCACGGGCGGTGAAGTCGCCGTCGGGCGTGTGGACGAGCTTTGTGCTGCCCTTATCGCTGATTCCGCTTACCTCGCAGAGGTCAATTTCCCCGCCAAGCTCAGTGACCTGAGTCAAGAGGCGGTCGGAGAAGGCAGCGCCGGTCATTGCGGGGGTGCCGGGAAAATTTTCAACTCTCGGTGAGAGCGCGATTTGACCGCCAAAGCCCGATTTTTCCAGAATGAGCACGGTTTTTTCTGCTCTAAGTGCGTAAAGTGCAGCAGTCAGACCGGCAGGGCCGCCGCCGACTATTATGATGTCGTAGCTTCCGTTCATCTATAAATCTCCTTAGAAACAGGGACGCCGAGGCGTCCCTGTTTTATTCATATTCCGCTCTGCTTCAAATCCACGCGCCCGTCCGGAAGGAAGCTCACGCCCTCATCCTCCAGCCGCTTGCGTTGCACCTCCGGTCCGCCGAAGGCGTAGCCCGTACAGATGCTTCCGTCCTTAAATACCACGCGGTGGCAGGGGATCTCGGACGGGGAGGGGTTGTTGTGCATGGCAAAGCCCACAGCGCGTGCCCCACGAGGATTTCCTGCAAGATGAGCAATCTGTCCGTAGGTCATTACATGACCGCGGGGGATGTTTCGCGCTACCTCGTAAATACGTTTTGTGAAATCGGTCATTTCGCTGCTGTGGCATAATGCTTTATCGCGCCTGCACCGGCGAAGCGCTCAAAGCTCTCCCCATCGCTGATGATGAGAGTCGGGGCCTGCTTCACACCATATTTTTTTGCAAGCTCTGCACCTTCCTCGGCGTTGATGTTGTTATAGTCGATGCCGCTTTTGTTCAGGATGGAGATGGCAAGCTTACAGTTGGGGCAGGTGGAGGTGGTGAAAAGAAGCGCGGCACCCACGTTCTCAATGTGATGCTCATCCACGACAGCTACGGTTTCCTCAACCTTTTCCGGGTGCTTTAGCGCATCAAGGTGGGAATTTTCCAGATCATAGGTCTTGCGTTCCTTATACTCCTGAGTCTTGCCGGCGTTCCAGTTCTGAACAGGGCGATAGTAGCCGGTTATGCGGGAGTAGACCTCTGCATCCCCGCCGCAATGCGGACAAGTAAACTGCTCGCCGGAGAGATAGCCGTCGTTTTTGCAGACGGAGTAGGTCGGGGACAGGGTGTAGTAGGGCATTTTGTAGTTTTCGGCGATCTTGCGAACCAGTGTTGCTGCGGCCTTCCAGTCCGGCAATTTCTCGCCAAGGAAGGCGTGGAAGACCGTGCCGGAGGTGTATAGGGTCTGCAGATCGTCCTGAATATCAAGAGCTGCAAAAAGATCTTCAGTGTAGCCGACAGGCAGATGTGAGCTGTTGGTGTAGTAGGAGGTGCCGCCGGCCTCGGCTGCCGTGACGATGTCAGGGAAGCGTGACACGTCGTGCTTTGCAAGACGATAGCTTGTGCTCTCGGCCGGTGTAGCCTCGAGGTTATACAGGTCGCCATATTTCTCCTGATAGTCGGACAGACGCTCGCGCATGTGGTTGAGGGTTCTCTTGGAGAACTCCTGGCACTCGGGCGTGGTCATGTCGCCCTTTATCCAGCGTGCGTTCATGCCGGCTTCGTTCATGCCGAGCAGACCGATGGTGGAGAAATGGTTTTCGAAGCTGCCCAGATAACGCTTGGTGTAGGGATACAGCCCCTCATCCATCAGCTTTGTGATGACTGTGCGTTTGGTGTTGAGGCTTCGCGCCGCTATGTCCATGATCTTGTCCAGACGGCGGGTAAAGTCCTTCTCGTCCTTGGCGAGATAGGCAAGGCGGGGCATATTGATCGTGACGACGCCGATTGAGCCGGTAGACTCGCCGCTGCCGAAGAAGCCGCCGGACTTTTTACGCAGCTCGCGCAGGTCAAGGCGAAGTCTGCAGCACATGGAACGAACATCGGAGGGCTCCATATCGCTGTTTATATAGTTTGAGAAATAGGGTGTGCCGTATTTAGCTGTCATTTCGAAGAGAAGCTGGTTGTTTTCATTCGGGCTCCAATCAAAATCCCTTGTTATGGAGTAGGTGG
>CAZHUG010000078.1:7638-7923 GCA_964535405.1 uncultured Oscillospiraceae bacterium
CATGATGTCGATAAATGCGCGGTTAACCATGTCCATCTCGGCCTTGCAGTCGCCATAGGTGAAGTCTTTTTCCTTGCCGCCAACGATGGCGGGCAGATCCTTCAGGTCGTTGGGCACGGTCCAGTCGAGAGTTATGTTGGAGAAGGGAGCCTGTGTACCCCAGCGGCTGGGTGTGTTCACACCATAGACGAAGGACTGGATGCACTGCTTGACTTCCTTGTAGCTCAGCTTGTCAACCTTGACAAAGGGAGCCAGATAAGTGTCGAAGCTGGAAAATGCCTGAGC
>CAZHUG010000079.1:0-243 GCA_964535405.1 uncultured Oscillospiraceae bacterium
CGATACGTGTGCGCATGGTCTTGAAGTTTGTGAGCATACCGCCCAGCCAGCGGGCGTTGACATAGTACTGTCCCGAGCGCTCGGCCTCTTCCTTCACTGCGTCGGCGGCCTGCTTTTTGGTGCCGACAAACAGGATGTTCTGACCGTTCTCGGACAGCTCACGAACGAAGTTATAAGCATCCTCAAGCTTTTTGACGGTCTTCTGCAGGTCGATGATATAGATGCCGTTACGCTCACAATAGA
>CAZHUG010000079.1:253-7570 GCA_964535405.1 uncultured Oscillospiraceae bacterium
GACCGAAGTGTACGCCGGCCTCCAGAAGTTGTTTCATGGATACTACTGCCATAATTTAGTTCCTCCTTTTTACGTTATTACCTCCGGCGGGATCAACCATTCACGACCAAATCACAAGTTTGTGACCACCGGGTCGAATGTCCCCCATCCGTGTGTAATGCCCCGATATTATAGCAGGGACAGCCTTTTATTGCAAGGGCTTTAATGGAATTAACTATTATATATAGTATATCTGCGGTTTCCGGCAGTATTATACCCGAAAAAGATAAAAAAGATAAAATTATGGAACGTTCTTTAGAAATAATACGTCCTTAAGAAATGGGACGCGCTTCAGAAAATAAAAAGCCGCCCTGTCATGGAACGATAGAGCAGGCCGCTTTTTAAACATAAAAAGACGCCCTGCTCAGTGGGCGTCTTTTAGGAGAGAGAAAATTGTGCTGATCAAAATGAGAGGAGAAATGCACAATCAAATGTCACACATTTAACAATGCAACTGCAGTTTAGCACAGCTCTCGGGATTTGTAAAGCCCTTTTTCGAAAAATGTGTGAAAAATTTGTTAATTATTATCCCCAGAGTAAATGCACGGTGAGCGAGGCCATAAAGAAGCCCGCGAGGTCGGCGCAGAGCGCCGCCGGAACTGCCCAGCGGCTGCGCTTTACGCCCACCGAGCCGAGGTAGACCGCCAGAACATAGAAGGTTGTCTCCGTCGAGCCGAGCATGACGGCGGCGGTGCGCCCGACGATGGAGTCCGCGCCGTATTGCGCTATGAGCTCCGAGCCGATGGCGAGCGCACCGCTGCCGCTCAGCGGTCTTATGAGCATGAGCGGCGCGGTCTCGGCGGGTATGCCCAGAAGGCTAAGTACAGGAGCGAGCAGCCCCGTGAGAATATCCAGAGCGCCCGAGGCACGCAGCATGTAGATCGCCGTCAGCAGGGCGACGAGCGAGGGAAAAATCTTCAAAACGGTCTTCAGCCCGTCCATGATTCCGTCGAGCATAGCCTGAAAAACGTCCACGCCCTTTATGAGCCCGTATAGCGCCACGCCCACGATTATGAGGGCCGCCGACATATCGGCGATTGAGCTTAATCCCGCCATACGCGCTCGAGCAGCTTGGCTGCGACGATGCCGACCGTGACCGAGAAGACAGAGCTTATCCAGACGGCGGGCAGGATATCGAAGGGGGAGACCGCACCCGCCGCGGCCCGCACGGAGGCGACCGTGGTCGGCAGAAGCTGGATGGAGGCGGTGTTTATTACCACGAGCAGGCACAATTCGCGCGAGGCGATGCCCGGCTCACCCAGGCGCGCCATGCCCGCCGCGGCACGGATGCCCATCGGCGTCGCCGCGTTGCCGAGGCCGAGGAGATTCGCCGAAACGTTCGAGGCGAGCGCCTGCATTGTGTCGCCGTCCTTGGCTGCGCGCGGGAAAAGCCGCGACAAAACCGGCCGCAGCGCCTTTGACAATTTCGCCATCAGACCGGAGCGCCGCATGACCTCCAGAACGCCCGACCAGAGCGCAATAAGCCCCCCGACACGCAGACAAAAGTCAACCGCTGCGGGTGCGCCCTCCAGCGCGGCGAGCCCCAGACTGGAAACGTTACCGGTAACGAGACTGAAAAATACGGCAATTAATAACAAAAAGACCCATATCTTGGACACTGTGTATACAACTCCCAAAAGTATATTTAACTAATTGTACAATATATTAAAGAAAATTATTCCAAATTAGTTGACTTTAAAATTTCATTCGTATATAATTTTTTTGTTAGAAGATTACAATTGCACTTTTTTGGAGGATAGAAATGAAATCTACAGGTATTGTGAGGAAAGTTGATGAGCTTGGCAGGATCGTGCTGCCTATAGAGCTCAGACGGACGTTGGATATTGCTGAAAAGGACTCCTTAGAGATATATATGGAGGGGGATGCAATTATTCTCAGAAAATATCAGCCTGCATGTATCTTCTGTGATAATGCCAGAGATCTGGTCAATTATAAGGGAAGAAACATATGCTCCGATTGCGTACGCATGCTGGCCGACAGCAGAAAGTAAGCCTACATAAAGAAAAAACCGCCGGCTTAAGCGGCGGTAAGAAAAAACATATGCGGATACAGTGATTGCGAGCTGTGTCCGCATTTGCTATAGCTCAAAGAAGGGCATGCACTTGATAGCACAAATAGTCGTGCAGCGCGCCGGGGCTGAATCTATAATGAGAACCGCTGGGAGAGGAGCTGCACGAAATGAACGCCTGGATAGACGGAATCCAAAACGCGATAGGCTATATCGAGGAGAATATAACGGGAGATTTGAAAATTGAGGATATAGCAGCCTGCAGCTATGTCAGCGCCTTCCATTTTCAAAGGATTTTCACCGTGCTCTGCGGCGTCACCGTCGGCGAGTACATCCGTTCCCGCCGCCTGACCCTTGCCGCGCAGGAGCTTTCGAGGGAAAACGACAAGGTCATAAATATCGCCCTGAAATACGGCTATAATTCTCCGGACAGCTTCGCCCGGGCATTTTCACGCTTCCACGGCGTTTCCCCGTCTGCGGCGACGAAAAAGGGCGCGCGGCTTCGTGCCTACGCGCCACTGCACATCAAAATAACTTTGGAGGGCGGCACAATGCTGGATTACAAAATCACAAAAAAAGCGGCCTTTACAGTAATGGGCAAGACGAGAAAAATTAACACGGAGACAAGCTATACCGATATTCCCCGATTCTGGCAGGAGCACATGGAAAGTGGGGAAAATAGTATTGTCTGCGGCATGTACGGCATCTGCATGGGTGCCGACGGCAAGAGCTTCGATTATATAATCGCGGATAACTATATCCCCTGGAACGAGATTCCGGACGGCTACAGCGCTGTCGTGATTCCGGCGGGATGCTGGGCGATATTCCCCTGCCGCGGTGCGCTTCCGAACGCCCTGCAGGACGTGAACACGAGGATATGGACCCAGTGGCTGCCAAATTGCAAGGAGTATAAGCTCGGCGGCAATTATAATATCGAGCTGTATGCGCCGCCCGCCCAAAAGCCCGAGGATTGCTACAGCGAAATTTGGATTCCGCTTCAAAAGCTGTAACTTTACAGGCACGTCTATAAGCAGGCAAAGGCCGGGGTTTATCCCCGGCTTTTGCCTGCTTTATTTTAATTATCCAGATTCTTGACCGCGAGGTCGTAGAGCTCGTTTTTCCCGAAGCCCGTGTCCAAAGCTGCAAGCTTTGCCGCCTGCTTCATGGAGGAACCCTCGCCGCGATAGTGTGCCATAATTTCCAGCGCCTCTGCTATCGTCATCTGTGGCCCGGTTTGTTCCGCCGCGCCCTCGACCACGAGCACGAACTCGCCGCGCGGCGCGGTCTCGGTAAAATGCGCGAGCGCCTCGGAAATACTCAGGCGCAGAACCTCCTCGTGCAGCTTTGTGAGCTCACGGCAAATTGATATTCGCCTGTCGCCGAAGGCCTCAAGCAGGTCCTCAAGCGTTTTTATAAGCTTGTGCGGCGCTTCATAAAATATCATGGTTCGCTCTTCCGTGGAGAGGCTCTCAAGCCGCTCCCTGCGGCTTTTTTTCGCGGTGGAGAGAAAGCCCTCAAAGGTGAAGCGACCCGCTGGCAGGGCGGACAGAGCCAGTGCGGTGACCGCGGCGCAGGGTCCGGGTATAGCGATGACTGGGATGCCCGCCCCGGCGCAGAGTGCGACGAGCTCCTCACCCGGGTCGGAGACCGCGGGCATGCCCGCGTCGGTGACGAGGGCGCAGCTCTCGCCCGCGAGGATGCGCGCGAGGATACGCTCGCCGCTGGTGACCTTGTTGTGCTCATAATAGCTGACCATGGGCTTTTTAATCGCGAAATGGTTTAAAAGCTTTATGGTTACGCGGGTGTCCTCGGCTGCGATGAAGTCGGCCTGCTCGAGCGCCTGCCGCGCACGCGGCGAGAGATCGCCGAGGTTTCCTATCGGCGTGCCGACAAGTAAAAGTTTGCCTGCCATCAGTCCGCCTCCTTGTGATAAATTCTTTTGTACTGCCCGGACTCCGCCCCGTCCGGCTCATAGAGCCAGAGCGGCGGCATGAATGTGAGTCCGGGTCTTGAGCCGCGCCTTGCCTCGACCAGAACAAGGCTGGGCGCGCGCTCAATGGTGTGCGAGACGGTTTGCAGGCGCTTCGGCTCAAGCCCCGCCGCCGTGAGCGCATGAAAAAGCTCCGACAGGCGCTCGGGACGAAATACAAGGCAAAAGCTCCCGCCGGTGGTAAGAAGCCAGCCCGCCGCGGCGCAGACCTCAGAGATGGAACAGCCAAGCTCACTGCGGGCGAGACTGCGCTCGGGGTCTGCGGGCAGTTTCCCGCTCCCCTCGGCAAAATACGGCGGGTTGCACACGACAAGCTCTTGCGAGCCCGCCGGCAGCAGCGAGCGTATCTCGCGAATGTCCCCGTTTATGACAGAGCTTCGGGCCTGAAGATTATTTTTCGCGAAGTTCCCGCGCGCGGCACTTGCCGCCTCGGGCAGAAGCTCCACGCAGTCCATGTGCAGGTTTTTAGCCCGCCAGAGCAGCATGAGGGAGACCGCGCCCGAGCCGCAGCAGAGCTCACAGCCGCGTTTTACGCCCGCAGTGCGGGCAAAGTCAGAAAGCAGAACGGAGTCCGTACCCAGCGGGAAGGCAGCGCCGGGATTAAATATTGGGCCCTGCGGCCAAAGCTCAAACTCTTGCATGACGATCCCTCCCTTTGTGTTTTGTGATGTATAAGATTAGAGGGCCGCACACGGCGACCCTCTAATCTTAAGTAAGTAAAAAAATTACTCAGTAATTGCCTCGGCAGGGCAGGCATCCTTGCAGGTGCCGCAATCGACGCACTTGTCAGCATCGATGACGTACTTGTCGTCGCCCATATCAATTGCCTCAGCCGGGCAGACGGCGGCGCAGGTGCCGCAGGAGACACAGTCGTCAGTGATCTTATAAGCCATGGTGTTACCTCCGTTATGTGTTTTATTCCTCAAAGGAACTATTTACAGGAGCATTGTAACATAAGGCACAGAAAAATCAACTGCTTTTTAATAATTAATCAGAAAATGCGACGATATTTCATCCTGTCAAAGAAAGGCAGATTGGCTCTTTTTTGCAGGACTTGTTATATTAATCCAAGCTGTTGGAAATACTTACATCATTCGCCCCTATCGGACTGGGCGAGAATGATATAGTGTCCGGAGGAGGTCTGGATTGCATGAGGAGTAATGTAAGATTCACGCAGAGGGCGTCGGGAGCCATAACAGCGGCCCGCGACGCGGCGGCATCGCTCGGCCACAGCTATGTGGGTACAGAGCATCTGCTTTTGGGAGTGGCGGCTGAGCTTGACTGTCTGGGGTCCCGGGTTCTGCGTGACGGCGGGCTTGATTTGGCCAAGCTCACGCGGCTTGTTGTGACTGCGAGCGGATCGGGCTCGCCTGACGAGCCGCAGCAGGGATTGACAGAAAACGCGCGGCAGGTGATAAAGTGCGCAGCATCAGAGGCTGACCGCCTCGGTCATGGCTATGTGGGCACGGAGCATTTGCTGCTGGGCATACTGCGAAGCCAGGAATGCACCGCGTATCAGGTTATAGAGGCGACTTACTACGGTGCGGACAGGCTCTATACGGATATTTTAAACCTGTTCGGCTCACCGGACAGCCGTTCGAGCCGTCAGAGCCAGCAGGCGACGACGCGCGGCTCGACGCGGCATGTCGAGACGAAGATTCTCGACCAGTTCAGCCGCGATTTGACGCTCATGGCGGCGGGCGGGGCGGTTGACCCCGTTGTCGGGCGCGAAAACGAGATCACGAGAGTGATTCAGATTCTCTCCAGACGCAGCAAGAACAATCCCGTTCTGGTCGGCGAGCCGGGCGTCGGAAAAACGGCGGTCGCCGAGGGACTTGCCCAGCGCGTGGTCTCCGGCAAGGTGCCGGACATGCTCAAAAACCGGCGCATCGTGACCCTCGATATCGCCTCGATGCTTGCGGGCACGAAGTACCGCGGCGATTTTGAGGACAGGGTAAAGTGCGTCATAAAAGAGGTTCAGCGTGCGGGCAACATCATCGTGTTCATAGACGAGCTGCACACCATCGTCGGCGCGGGCAGTGCCGAGGGCGCGATTGATGCGTCCAATATCATAAAACCCGCCCTGGGTCGCGGCGAGATTCAGGTCATCGGCGCGACGACGCGTGAGGAATACCGCAAGCATATCGAAAAGGACGCGGCTCTTGAGCGGCGCTTCCAACCCGTGAACGTTCCCGAGCCGAACGAGGCCGACAGCGAGCAGATGCTCCACGCCCTGCGCGGTGCGCTGGAGGCTCACCACAATTTGAAGATAAGCGACGAGGCAATTTCGGCTGCCGTCAAGCTCTCCGTGCGCTATATCCCCGACAGGTATCTGCCGGACAAGGCCATTGATCTGCTCGACGAGGCCTCCTCCCGCGTGCGCCTTGCCGAGACACCGCGCGCCAGATACGTCGAGCCGCAGGACGTGGCTGAGGTCGTCTCCTTCTGGACCGGCGTGCCGACGGCCTCTATCACCGAGGACGAGGGGCGGCGGCTCCTGCTGCTTGAGGACGCCCTGCACAAGCGCGTCGTGGGTCAGGACGAGGCAGTCGCTGCGGTTGCGCGCGCGATACGCCGCGGCAGGGTGGGGCTGGCAGACCCGCAGCGGCCTGTGGGAAGCTTCCTGTTCCTCGGCCCGACGGGCGTCGGCAAAACCGAGCTCTGCCGCGCACTTGCCGAGGCGGTGTACGGCGACGAGAGCGCGCTCATACGCCTGGATATGTCCGAGTTCATGGAAAAGCACGCGGTCTCCAAGCTCATCGGCTCGCCGCCGGGCTACGTCGGCTATGACGAGGGCGGTCAGCTCACAGAAAAGGTGCGGCGCAGACCCTGGTCCGTGGTGCTCTTTGACGAGATTGAAAAGGCGCATGAGGACGTGTATAATCTGCTTTTGCAGATCATGGAGGACGGCAGGCTCACGGATTCGACCGGACGCCGCGCGGATTTCAGAAATACCATCGTCGTCATGACCTCGAACGTCGGCGCGAAGGCCATCACGGACAGCCGCCGCAGCCTCGGCTTCACGCAGCAGACGGGCGAGGGCGCCGGGCGCACGGACGCCGAGATCCGCAGCATGGTCATGTCCGACCTGAAAAAGACGTTCCGGCCGGAGTTTCTCAACCGCGTCGACGACATCATCGTCTTTCACAAGCTCACGCGCGCCAACATCCGCCAGATCGCGCAAAAGCTCCTCGGTACGGTCAACACGCGCATGGAGCGCGCGGGCGTCAAGCTCTTCCGCAATTTCGCGGACTACAAT
>CAZHUG010000080.1:0-7082 GCA_964535405.1 uncultured Oscillospiraceae bacterium
TTGCGGGAATATTTTGGGCTGGTTGGCGAGTAAGATCATATATACTGCAATGATTCGAGGAGAGTGGCAATGGCAGATATATCAAAACGCAGCGGCTCCAGCGGCCCAAATAGAATAATGCTTCGCCGTACACTGTTTTTATTGACAGCGTGCGGCATAGTTGCATTTGTCGTTCTGGCGATGCGGCTTTACAAAATACAGATCATCCAACATGACGAGTATGAGTCGGCCGCAATATCTCAGCAGCTTCGCGAGACGACCGTGAGCGCAGCAAGAGGCGCGATATACGACCGAAACGGAAAAGTGCTTGCCATGAGCGCAAGCGTGGACACAATCTGCATAAGCCCCGCAGAAATAAAAAAATATAAGGAAGATCCTGAGGCGATTGCAAAGGGTCTGTCCGAGATACTCGGCGTCAATTACGATCTAATTCTTAAGAAGACGCAAAATACGAAATCCTGGTATGAGGTCGTGGCGCGCAAGGTCGAGCCGGATGTGGTTGAGCAGGTGCGCAAGCTCAAGCAGGAAGGCAACTTTTCAGGCATAAAGATTGAGCCGGATACCAAGCGCTACTATCCCTACGGAAGTCTCGCTTCCCATATTATCGGCTTTGTGGGTACCGATAACTCCGGCCTGGGCGGGATTGAGTCTAAATATGACAGCACCTTAGCCGGCCTTACCGGCTATGCGGTTCGCTCCACAACGGCGGCGGGCACCGACATGCTTTATACCAACTTTGAAGATTTTTACGACGCCGAGGACGGCAGCAATGTCACCCTGACGATAGATGCCGCAATTCAGTATTATATTGAAAAGCACCTCCAGCAGGCAGTAGAGGATTATGACATTCAAAATGGCGCAGCCGCTATATGCATGGATGTTGACACAGGTGCTATACTATCTATGGCATCACTTGGGAATTTCGATCTCAATAATTTCCAGGCGATCAGTGAGGACGCGCAAAACTATATTGATGAGACCGCAAGCACTGATGAGGATCGAAGTCAGCTGCGAGCGGAGGCCCAGCAGCTGCAGTGGCGCAACAAGGCAATTTCCGATACCTACGAGCCCGGTTCGACATTTAAGATAATCACGCTTGCCATGGCACTGGATGAGGGGGTCGTGAATGAGCACTCCACCTTCTACTGCGGCGGCTCGGTTAACGTTATAGGCCGAACCAAGCCGGCAAAATGCTGGCGGACCTTCGGACATGGTTCTCAGACGCTCACCCAGGCGGTTCAGCACTCCTGTAACGTCGCGTTTGTAAACATTGGCCTGAGAGTCGGCACGCAGAAGTTTTATGATTACGCCGAGGGCTTCGGTTTTATTGATCGCACTGCTGATAAAGACATAATGCTCACTGCCAAGACCGGAATCGATTTGCAGGGCGAGAGCGGCAGCATCTGGTGGTCGGAGAACACCTTCTGTAATGAACAGAATCTGTCTCAGTTGGCGGCAGCGTCCTTTGGCCAGACCTTCAACATAACGCCCCTGCAGCTGATAACCGCAGTTTCTGCCTGTGTGAACGGTGGAAATCTCATGAAACCATATCTGGTGCAGAGTGTTACGGATAATGAGGGTAAACTCATATCCGAAACTCAGCCCGCTGTAGTGCGTCAGGTCATAAGCGAGCAGACAAGCGCAAACGTGCGCTCTATACTCGAGCAGGTCGTCGGCGACCCGACACAGGGCACCGGCAGAAATGCCTACGTCGCCGGTTATCGCATCGGCGGCAAGACCGGCACATCAACGAATACTACACATGAGGCAAGCACAGGACAAAAGGAGTACATAGTCTCATTTATAGGCTTTGCACCCGCGGATGACCCGAAAATTGCAATTTTGGTCCTGCTGGATAACCCGAGCAATAAGTCGGGGATATACATCTCAGGCGGACAGATGGCGGCCCCTGTGGTCGGAAAGATGATGGCGGACATATTGCCTTATCTGGGGGTTGAGCCTCAATTGTCTGAGTCAGAGCAGGAGAATGTTGACCGGACCGTTCCGGACGTGGACGGACTCACGGTGGCCGAAGCCCGCGCGGCTCTTAAAGAGGCGGGGCTGTCCTGCCGGGTCATCGGAGACGGCGACATGATAACGGATCAGCTGCCGAGGGCAAATGTCGTTATCGCCGCCAATAGCGAGATCATCATCTATGCGGGCGCTTCGCCGTCCTCACAGCTGGAGACAATGATAGATCTTTCAAACCTTACCTACGACGTGGCAAGGCAGCGTTTATCGAGCCTGGGCATATTTATCCGCTCCGACAGCTCGGTAACAAATGCCTCCATGCAAAAAATATTGGCTCAGAGTGTCCCGGTTGGAACACAAACTGAGCACGGAACAGTTGTGGAGGTCACGCTAGTGACCGCTGATAATGATATGCTCGGCGAATACTGACAGAGGGTGACAGCAAATGAAGCTGACAGAACTATTAAAAGGCATAGCGATTCTGGATATGAAGGCGCAGCCTGATCTTGAGATAAGCAGTGTGGCATATGATTCGCGCCGCGCCCGGGCAGGTTCACTGTTTGTGGCAATACGCGGCTTTGAGTCAGATGGGCACCACTATATTGGCTCCGCGGTGAATAATGGCGCTGTCTGCGTCGTGTGCGAGGAGCCGCCGGAGGCCGACATTGCATATGTCATCGTGGAGGACAGCCGACTGGCGCTGGCGCTTTTGTCGCGCAACTTTTTTGGTGATCCTGCGTCAGAAATGTGCATGATCGGCATTACCGGAACTAACGGAAAAACTACCTCGACATATCTTATAAAGCACATGCTTGAAGCTTGCCTTGATGCCAAGGTTGGACTCGTTGGCACAAATGGAAACATGATCGGCTCGGAGTCCCTGCACACTGAACATACCACGCCTGAGTCTTATGAGCTGCAAAAACTCTTCCGCGAGATGGCCGATTCCGGCTGTACCCACGTGGTGATGGAGGTTTCCTCACACTCACTGGTTCTACACCGTGTCGCGGGCATACATTTCAGGCTCGGCCTGTTTACCAACCTGACTCAGGATCACCTCGATTTTCACGGAAGCATGGAGGACTATGCAGGCGCAAAGGCGCACCTTTTCTCCATGTGCGATAAGTGCGTCGTGAATCTCGATGATGACTGGGCGCAGTTCATGATCGGATACGCCAAATGCCCTGTATTTACCTACTCAGAGCATGAAAATGCCGCTGACCTGGTCGCAAAGGACATAAGGCTTTCAAGCTCGGGCGTGCGTTTTGCGGCAATGACCGGTTCAGACCTCAGCCTCGTAAATCTGGGAATTCCGGGACTTTTCTCCGTGTATAACGCCCTGTGCGTCATTGCCTGCGGGCTCCAGCTGGGGGTGCCGCTGTCCGGTTGCGTGGACGCTCTGGCGAGCGCCAAGGGGGTGAAGGGCAGGGGAGAGGTTGTTCCGACCGACGGGGACTATACCGTGATCATCGACTATGCGCACACCCCCGACGCGCTTGAAAACGTTCTCCGCTCAATGCGTCAGGTGACAGGCGGCAGGGTGGTGGCGCTCTTCGGCTGCGGGGGGGACAGGGACAAAGCAAAAAGGCCGATTATGGGCCGTATTGCCGCTGAAAATTCAGACTTTGTTGTGGTCACATCCGACAATCCGCGAACAGAAGTGCCGGAGGATATCGTGGCTGATATTCTTAAGGGCATCCGCGACAGCAACACGGCATACAAGGTAATTGTAAACAGACCGGCAGCCATAGAGTGGGCGATAGCAAACCACCAGCCGGGCGACGTCATAATTCTTGCAGGTAAGGGTCACGAGGACTATCAGGTTATCGGCAAGGAGAAGCATCACATGGATGAGCGCGAGATAGTCGCGGAGATTATAGAGAAGAGGAAGACATACAAATGACAATACGCCTAACTTTGGCCTTTGTGATAGCCTTTTTATTATCGAGCGGTATAGGCTCATTTCTTGTGCCCTATCTGAAGCGTATAAAAGCCGGGCAGTCCATACGTGAGGACGGGCCGACCTGGCATATGTCCAAGTCCGGCACGCCCACCATGGGTGGACTTATGTTCATCGCGGCGACTCTGCTTGTCTGCATTACGGTCGGACTTCAGAGTATGCTCGAAGGGGACTGGGGTCACATTTTTTGTCTCCTGTTCGCCATGATTTTCGGCGCGATCGGCTTTTTGGACGACTATGAAAAGCTGAAAAAGAAGCAGAATCTGGGACTTTCTGCAAAGAAAAAATTTCTCCTGCAGCTTGTGGCGGCACTGGCGTTTGTGCTTTTGATGCGGCGCTTTGGCTATGTCACCACCAACCTTTACATCCCGTTTTGGAACACCGTTGTGCCCATTCCTGAGGCTGTGTATTTTATCTTTGCCGCCTTTGTAATAGTGGGTACTGTGAACTCAGTAAACCTCACCGACGGCGTTGACGGCCTTGCCAGCGCGGCGAGCATTCCTGTCTGCGTTTTCTTCGCGGCGGTGACCATGAAGTGGGGTCAGGAATATCTGTCGCTTGGAATATTTGCCTCCGCTCTTGCCGGTGCGCTTCTGGGCTTTCTTGTCTATAACTTTAACCCTGCAAAGGTATTCATGGGTGACACCGGCTCGCTGTTTCTGGGCGGTGCTGTGGCGGCCATGGCCTTCGCGTATGACATGCCCCTGATTCTCGTAAGCCTTTGCCTGCTGTATATAATCGAGACACTATCCGATATCATTCAGGTCGCATACTTCAAGATCAGCCACGGCAAGCGTGTCTTTAAGATGGCACCCTTCCACCATCACCTTGAGATGGGCGGCTGGACGGGTAAAAAGTGGACTGAAAAAGAGCTTTTTGTTCTGTTTCTCTGTGTATCAATTGCATGTGCCATTGTATCGTTCATGGGAATCAGCGGGCGCTACGCCTTCTGATCTAACACGAAAAGGAGGGCTCTATGGAATACGCAAGCTCTCGCCTTGCTGATTATACTGAAGATACCCGAACAAGGCGGGGGAGTATAGATCTTCCCTTTGCAGCCCTGACACTCATACTTTTGACCATAGGCGTGGTCATGGTATTGTCTGCAAGCTATGCACGCGCATATTACAGTGCGTCCACAGACCACAATGCCACATACTACTTTATGCGGCAGCTTGGCTTTGCAGCAGTTGGTGTCATAGCGATGTTTTTCCTGTCGTATTTGCCCATGGCATTTTACCGCCGCATGTCGGTCGTTATAATGGCGGTGGCGATCGGAACGCTTGCTCTTGTGCCGATAATCGGCGAATCCTCAGGCGGTGCAAAGCGCTGGATAAGCCTCGGCTTCACAAGTTTCCAGCCGTCTGAGATAGCCAAGGTCGCAATTGTGCTGTATTTTTCAGCACTTATTTGCAAATATCGCGGCAAGATGAAGACATTCCGCTATGGAATTGCTCCTTTTGGAGCAATCATGCTTGTTATCGTAGTATTGCTCATTATGGAGCCGCATTTTTCGGCATCAATCATTATTATTGCCATAGGCGCAGTTATGATGTTTTTGGGCGGTGCGAAGCTCTTCTGGTTCGTGGGAGGGCTCACACTGGTCGCCGGTGCGCTTGCTGTTGTCATGACATTTTTTCCATACGCCTCAGACCGGATTAACACCTGGCGCGATCCCTTCGCGAACATGCAGGGCGACGGCTATCAGATCGTGCAGTCACTGTATTCAATCGGCTCGGGCGGCCTTTTTGGTCTGGGCCTGGGTCAGGGCAGACAAAAGTTTTTGTATCTGCCGGAGGAGCATAATGATTTTATATTTGCCGTTGTCTGCGAGGAGCTCGGCTTCATCGGAGCAACTGCGATTTTGCTTCTTTTTGCGCTGCTCATCATCCGCGGCTACTGGCTTGCGATGCATATGCGTGACAGATACTCATTTCTTGTGACAGCGGGAATAACGACGCTTTTGGCGTTTCAAGTCATTCTCAATGTCGCTGTTGTAACGAATTTAATACCCTGCACGGGCATATCCCTGCCATTTTTCTCCTATGGGGGCACAGCCCTGCTCATTCAGATGGCGGAGATGGGAATTATACTCAGCGCTTCACGAAACATCCCTGCAAAAATTAACTAAACGGAGCATAACAAATGAAGGTTCTTTTCACCTGCGGCGGAACCGCCGGTCACATCAATCCGGCCCTGGCAGTGGCCGGGCGCATAGCTGCGGCGATGCCCGATGCCGAGTTTCTCTTCATCGGGGCAGAGGGGCGCATGGAAACAGACCTCGTCCCAAGGGCGGGCTATGCCATCAAGACTGTCAAGATAACCAATATCCGCAGAGGCTTTTCGCTGAAGGATATTAAGCATAATCTCAATACGATGAAAAATGTTGCGTCCTCGGTTTCTGAGGCGAAAAAGATAATAAGGGAGTTTGAGCCTGACGTTGCAGTCGGTACCGGCGGATATGTCTGCTATCCCGTCCTGAAGGCCGCTGCAAGCTTAGGAATTCCGACCGCTGTACATGAGTCTAATGCCGTGCCGGGGCTCACTACGAAGATGCTGGAGGGCGTAGTGAGCAAGGTAATGGTAGGCTTTGAGGAGAGTCGCGAAAACTACCGCAGACCCGAGCAGGTCGTGGTGACCGGCACGCCGGTGCGCGCGGATTTCCTCAATGCCGACAAGATGGCGGCCAGGCGGGCTCTTGGGTTGCCGGAGGACAGGCCTCTTGTGGCCTCTATCTGGGGCAGCCTGGGTGCCTCGCACATGAACAGCATTATGACAGATCTTATTGTTAGGTCTGCTGCAAACCCGTTTTTCTCGCTCATACATTCTGCCGGAAAAGCCGGATTTACCAGAATGAGCGAGGCGCTTGAGCGTGAGTGGCCGGAATATCACGAGCACGGCATGGACGTTCGCGCATATATTTATGACATGCCCAATGTCATGGCTGCGGCTGATCTGGTGCTCTGCCGCGCAGGTGCATCAACTCTTGCAGAGCTGACGGCGATGGGCAAGCCCGCGATTCTTGTGCCCTCACCGAATGTGACAAACAATCATCAGGAGAGAAACGCCCGCGTTTTGGAGGCTGCGGGCGGCGGGAAGGTGCTGCTGGAAAGCGAATTTACGGCCGATTCTCTGCTTGGTATTGTTTCGG
>CAZHUG010000081.1:0-6936 GCA_964535405.1 uncultured Oscillospiraceae bacterium
TTGGCAGTCAAAGCCGCAATCTGCGCGCCGCAGCCCGCGAGATAAACTCCGCTATTAGCGGCAAGGGCGGGGGCTCGGAGACAATGATACAGGGCACATCGCAAGCCACACGCGCCGAAATAGAGACTTATTTTAAAGCTTAGAAAAAAACAGGCAACGGATCTTACCGTTGCCTGTCTTTTTTTGTTGGTTTTTAGCGCCTGCCGCCACCGCCGCCTGATGAGCGACCACCGCCGAAGCTGCCGCCTCCACGTGATCCTCCACCAGGGCTGCCGCCTCGGCCACCGCCACCGCCGAAGTTTCCGCCTCCGCCGAAGCCGCTCCCACCATGGAAGCCGCCTCCGCCACCTCTGCCGCCGCCGTGTGGGGGTCTCGGTCCCCTCGGCCCTCTTGGGCCGCCACAGAAGAAAAACATGGGCCACACGCCTGAGGAACGGTAATAGCGCCGCCGGCCCAGCGAGTTGAGCATGCTGATTATTACCAGCAGAATGACAACGAAGACTATTGCAGCGCCCCTAAATACAGTGCCGATACTGCGGTCATAGCCACGATTGTCATTGTAATAGCCGTCGCCGTAATTGTTGTCGCCTGAACTGTTTTCTGAGCTTCCACCATAGATGTCGGCAGAATAGTGCTCCGAATAGAGGTCTATGAGCTTTGGGAAAAGGCTTGCCACAGCTTTGTCCGGCTTGTTATCATCCACGTAGTCCCAGAAATAACTGTCCATAAGACTGTTTATTGTGTTGTTTGAGGCAAAGCTCGTAATACCGGAACCAACTGCAATCCAGCCCCTGTACTCCTCAACAACAAGCAGCAGCAGCATGCCGTTGTTATACTCGGCACTGCCGACGCCCCAGTTGTTAAACAGAAGATTTGCGTACTGCTCACTGTCATAGCCGTCGGGCAGATACTTTATTGTCACGACCGCGATCTGTGCGCCGTCGCACTCCTTCTCAAGCGGGCCGCTGGCGTTTAGTATGAGCTCCTTGGTATCAGCTGACAGCACACTGGCGTTGTCCGTGACGTAAACATCGGGGCCCGGCTGCAAATCTGCGGCAAATGCGGGTGCCGTCAGCGTCAGTGAGAGCAACAAAACTATAAATGCTGCAAAGAATTTTTTCATTTATCCTCCAAATCAGTAAAAGGGCACCGGCGCTTTTACATCTGCAAAATCGACTAAAAAGTTTGCAGGAAACTTGTCATATGTTGAACGCATAAACTCCAGAACACGTGTGTTATACGAGCTTCTTTCGATCATCTTCTGCGCGCCTGCAAATGACTCTGAGTAATGCGCCACGTCTTCAAGCTCCGACTGGCTCAATTCATAGCCGTTGAGCACGGTCAGGCTATCTGTAAAGGCGGTGGTAAGCTCGCTATTATCAGACTTCATGCCCCCGATATCTTTATCTTGGCAGGATTGGATAAGCTCCTGACGCCCTTGGGCGAGATCATCCGCGGCCTTGGAATCATATTTTACGAGAATGGTCCAGAGTCCGTTTGCGGCAGCAAGTTTCTCCTCAAGCCGGGAATAAATGCTTTTTTCGCCTAAAACTGTGATGTAAAACGTGTCCTCAACGGCCTGAATCTCTTCACCGAGCATAATCTGGGTGTTCAAACCGGTAGAGCCGCACACGACCACAAGCGCAATAATAAACGCAACAACGGGTTTTTTAAAAAAATCCATGGCTTATCCCTTCAGTTCCAGCAGCTTCTGCTTGAGCTCGCCCTCGATGCGTCCGAGTTCAATCTCAGCGGCTGCTCTCTTGCTTGCTCCGTCGGCCTGAATCTGACGAACCTCCTCAAGCGTGCTGATCAGCTCGTGATTGGTCTTCTGGAGAGTTTCGATATCGATGATGCCGCGCTCCGCTTCGCGTGCGATCTCCACACTGCCCTGATGCAACTTCTCGGCATTTGAGCGCAGGAGGGTGTTCGTGACATCGTTCACATCGCGCTGAGCCTCCATGGCCTGCTGAGAGTGATACATGGTCAGCGCGAGCACCATCTGGCTCTTCCACAGAGGGATGGTGTTCACGATGGAGCTGCGGATCTTCTCCGCCATGACGGAATCGTTAGACTGAATCATGCGTATCTGAGGAGACATCTGGATGGAGACCATGCGGGTCAGCTCAAGATCGTGCAGCTTCTTTTCAAAACGGCCGAGCATATTTGCATAGTCGTTCGCGGCCTGGGCATCCTCGGAAAGCCCGGATTCCTTGGCCTTTTGCTGAATCTTGGGCAGCTCGACCTCGCGAAGCTCCTTGCAGCGCAGCTTGCCCGCGATGATATACATGGTCAGCTCTTTATAGTACTGCTGATTCTTCTCGTACATCTTGTCCATCATTGCGATGTCCTTCATGAGTGTCAGCTCGTGCCGCTCAAGCTCCGCGGTTATCTTGTCAACATTGTCCTCAGCCTTGTCGTACTGCGCCTTGAGAACGGCAATGTTCTGACGGGTCTTCTTGAACATGCCGAGAAAGCCCTTCTTTTCGTTCTCCTCAAAATTGAGACCCTGAAGCTCGACAACGAGGTTTGACAGCTCGCCGCCGATTTCCCCCATGTCCTTGGTGCGGACCTTGCCGAGCGCAGCGCCGGAGAAGTCTGCAATATTCTTCTGAGCGGCTGAGCCGTAGTTTAGAATCTGCTCAGCGTCGTTTACGTCTATCTTAGTGGCGAACTCGCGAACAGCTGCCTGTTCGGCGGGGGAGAGGCGATCAATTTCAAGCTTCTCGATGGGCACATCCTTTTTAACATCCTGAACAGCGATGCTGTCAGTAACCTCAAAGGTCTCCGCCTCGGTTGCGGTAGCGGCAGCGTTGGGGTCAAGTGTCAGGGAAGGGATGAATTCTTTGTTCTCGTCCATAATATATAATTCCTTTCTTATTCCGGCATGGTCTGCTGTGCGGAAGCTGATGAGACGCCCCTTGCCGCTTTAATGATTTCGTCGAGCTCGTTGTCGCCGGTGAGTCCCTCGCGTGCCAGCATCTGGTTCATGACGCTGATATCTGTCTCAATATCAAGCGCCTGATTTTCAAACAGCGAGTCGAGCTGCTTTTTGAAGGCTTCTATTGAAGTGTCGAGCATGTCCTCAATGCTGGAAATGGACTTTGAGAGATTTTCCCCCTCAATGCCCTGGTCAACCATTCTGTCGTAGGCGTTTAGAAGCTTGATGGTAGTGGGAAGATAGTAATCCAGAAACTTTCGGATCTGCGGCACATCAGCGGGATCCTCAATAGCGTCCTGTACTATTTTATCCGAAATCCGCATCAGTTCGTTTATCTTTCTGCGCACAGTAGGATCCTTTATCGACTGATAGAGTCTGCCCATTTCCTTCATGGCGAGCTTGCCGTCTGATATGATGGAGTCAACCTCGGGGCCGTAGCTCTTCTTTGCGGGGGCAGCCGGCTGCGCCGCCTCCGGCTTGGCCTGGGGCCTCGGCGCAGATTTTTCGTACTTTTCATCTTTATTTTTTCGCGTGGATGATATAATCGAACCGAAAAACACACCAATACCCAATGAAACCAATATCGTCATGATAAGGCCGGTAATTCTATATAAAGGCATGACAAGGCTGCACAGCAACCAAACCAGCGCAAATATATATATTGTGGCTGTAGAGCCTCGTTTTCGTCTTCTCAAGTTTTCAGACCTCCTGCAAGTATATATCCTACGTATTTTATATCCAAAAACATAGTGCGTCAAGGGAAAAACATAGGTGTTTAAAGCTATTGCGTGTTTTTCATACTTGATGTATAATAAATATGTGTGAATTGCAACTGTTTTCGGAGGGACTCATATGATTAAGATCGCACCGAGCATACTTTCTGCCGATTTTGGCAGGCTTGCTGCCGAGGTTTCGGATATAGCCACCGGCGGCGCTGACTGGGCGCATGTTGATGTCATGGACGGGCTTTTTGTCCCGAACATCTCTATTGGCCTGCCGGTGGTGAAGTCCCTGAGAGAAAGTACCGATATGTTTCTGGATGTTCATCTGATGATAGATCGCCCGCATCGTTATGTGGAGCGTTTTTGTGAGGCCGGAGCGGACATGCTCTGCTTCCATATTGAGGCTGACGAGCCTCAGGATATACTGCCGGCGCTTGACGCTGTGCGCGCGGCAGGCAGGGGCTGCGGCCTTGCCTTGAAGCCCAGGACACCGGCATCCGTTCTGCTTCCGTACATTGATCGCCTTGATATGGTTCTGGTCATGACGGTTGAACCCGGCTTCGGAGGGCAGAGCTTTATGTCCGACCAGCTTCCCAAAATTCGTGGTATTCGTGCGCTTTTGGATAAGTATAACCCCAAGTGTGAGATTCAGGTTGACGGCGGAATCGATGTCAAGACAGCGCCGCTCGTTGTCGATGCGGGAGCTAATATACTCGTGGCGGGCAGTGCAGTTTTTGGCAAACCCGACCGCGCGGCGGCCATTGCGGACATACGCATGGCGGCTGATATTAGAGCGTAGAAATTAAAGCAGGAGTAGAGCAGATATGTCCTTTTTCCCTTCCAGCCTTGAGGCACTCATAGAAAAATTTGCAATCTTGCCCGGTATCGGCAAGAAAAGTGCACAGCGACTGGCGTTTTTCACCCTATCCATGCCGGAGGGAGAGGCCGAGAGCTTTGCTGCTGCCATCCTTGATGCGCGCAGCAGCGTTCGTTGCTGCTCTGTCTGTCAGAACCTGACCGATTCTGAAACCTGTCCGATCTGTGTCTCTGAGAAGAGGGATAGAAGCACAATTTGCGTTGTGTCTGAGCCGCGGGACGTCGTCTCGTTTGAGCGCGGCAGAGAGTATAACGGAACCTATCATGTGCTCCACGGTGTGCTTTCTCCCATGAGCCACGTCGGGCCTGATGATATACGTATTTCTGAGCTTGTCTCCCGCGTCGCCACAGGCGACGTTGCGGAGGTTGTCATGGCCATGAACCCCGACACGGAGGGGGAAACCACAGCCATGTACATTTCGCGGCTTTTGAAGCCCTTCGGTGTCAAGGTCACGCGCCTTGCATACGGAATACCCGTCGGCTCCAATCTTGAGTTTACTGACGATGCGACGCTCATACGTGCCCTTGAGGGACGTGTCGAGATGTGAACGTATAATATTGGCCTTAGCGGTTACAATTTTAATGGTAGCCGTTGTAATACATAAATTTGATTTTTAAAAGGAGATAATATAAATATGGCAAAACTTAAAATAATCCCGCTCGGTGGGCTTGGTGAGATTGGAAAAAATCTCACAGTCTACGAATACGGGCAGGACATTATTGTCGTGGACTGCGGTCTGGGCTTTCCGGACGAGGAGCTCTACGGCATTGATATCGTGATCCCTGATATCACTTATCTGAAGCAGAATAAGGATCGAATCCGTGGAATTGTCATCACGCACGGCCATGAGGACCACATTGGCGCACTGCCGTATGTAATGCGTGATCTGGATGTCCCCATCTATGCCACAAGCCTCACCGCGGGTATAATCGAGCTGAAGCTTGAGGAGCATGATCTGCTGTACAACACGCAGATTTTCACTAAAAAGGCCGGCGACCGTTTTCGTCTGGGCTGTTTTGATGTTGAGTTTATTCATGTGAACCACTCAATCGCCGATTCTGTGGCACTGGCAATCAAAACACCGATTGGACTTGTCATACACACGGGCGACTTCAAACTTGACATTACGCCCATTCAGGGCGGCATGATGGACATTGCGCGTCTGGGTCAGCTTGGAAAGCAGGGCGTTCTTGCACTCCTGTCGGATTCCACAAACGTTGAAAAGCCCGGATACTCCGAGTCGGAGCATAAGGTTGCCGAGAAGTTTGAGGAGCTGTTCAAGGGCTGCGAGAAGCGCATTATAGTCACCACCTTCGCCTCCAACGTCCAGCGTATTCAGCAGATAATAAATGTCGCCGCAAAATATAACCGCAGGGTTGCAGTGACCGGCCGAAGTATGGAAAACATGCTCAAGGTTGCTATGGAGCTGGGCTACATGTCCATACCCGATGGGGTGCTCATGGACCTCAACAAAATCAAGGGTCAGCCCAAAAACCGCACCGTCATAATTTCAACCGGCAGTCAGGGCGAGAGAATGTCGGCTATGTACCGCATGGCTTTTTCTGAGCACAAGCAGATAACTGTTGATTCGGGCGATATGATCATCATATCCGCCTCAGCCATACCCGGCAACGAGACGACTGTTTCCCGGGTAATAGACGAACTGTTTCACAAGGGCGCGGAGGTCATATATGACCGCCATACCGACCTGCACGTTTCCGGACATGCCTCGCAGGAGGAGCAGAAGATGCTCATCGCGCTGACAAAACCTCGCTTTTTTATCCCTGTCCACGGCGAGTACAGGATGCTCTGCAAGCATGCTGAGCTTGCGCAGATGATGGGCATACCCTCAAAGAAAACCATGGTCGCTGAAAACGGGATGGTCATCGAACTGTCACGCAAAACTATAAAAAGCGATCAGACGGTTGTCACCGGGCGTGTGTTCGTTGACGGCACGGGTGTCGGCGATGTGGGCAGTGCAGTGCTTCGAGACCGCCAGCATCTGGCTCAGGACGGCATGATCGTCGTGAACCTCGTGCTCTCAAGTCAGGACGGAGAGATGCTCTCAACGCCTGAAATTGTGACCCGCGGCTTCATATACGAAAAGGAGTCCGACCAGCTTATTGAAGAGATGAAGCGCGTCGTGAACGAGAGTTTCTCTGCCTGCCGCCATCAGAAAATCAAAGATGGAAATGCGATAAAGAACAAGATCCGCACCAACCTGACGGGCTACCTATACAAACAGACCCGTCGCAGCCCCATGATACTACCGGTCATAACCGAAATATAACGCAGGAGGGATAAGTCATGAAATACGATTTTCTGACTCTAAGGCCCACCTTTGGTACAGGCGCTCCCATGTGGGAGCGCCTGCGCGCCTTTGGTGAGCCGGAGCG
>CAZHUG010000082.1:0-6930 GCA_964535405.1 uncultured Oscillospiraceae bacterium
CCGCCGTTCAGGACGCTGTTAAGTCCATCACCGGCACAGAGGGCTTCAAGGGCATCAACCCCGACGAGTGCGTCGCGCTTGGCGCGGCCATTCAGGGCGGCGTTCTCGGCGGCGACGTCGAGGGCATCCTCCTGCTGGACGTTACGCCCCTGTCTCTGGGCATCGAAACGCTCGGCGGCGTCTGCACCAAGCTCATCGAGCGCAACACCACAATCCCAACCAAGAAGAGCCAGATTTTCTCCACCGCGGCAGACAACCAGACTTCAGTTGAGGTCAACGTTCTGCAGGGCGAGCGCGAAATGGCTCAGTACAATAAATCTCTCGGCCGCTTCCATCTGGACGGCATAGCATCTGCCCGCCGCGGCGTGCCGCAGATCGAGGTCACCTTCGACATCGACGCAAACGGCATCGTCAACGTCTCTGCCAAGGACCTCGGCACCAACAAGGTTCAGAATATCACCATCACAGCTTCCTCCAACCTCTCCAAGGACGACATAGACAAGGCCGTACAAGAGGCCGAGCAGTATGCCGCCGAGGATGCAAAGCGCAAGGAAGAGGTCGATGTCCGCAACGCAGGCGACCAGATGGTCTATCAGACCGAGAAGACGCTTGCCGAGATGGGCGATAAGATTGACGCCGCCGACAAGAGCGAGGTTGACGCAAAGCTTGCCACGCTCAAAACCGCGCTTCAGGGCAGCGACACAGAGACCATAAAGTCCGCGACTGAGGAGCTGACTCAGGCCTTCTACAAGGTTTCCGAGAAGCTGTATGAGCAGACCGGCGCACAGCCGGGCGCCCAGGGCGGCGACCCCAATTTTGACGGCGGCGACGACGGCGGTCAGCAGTACTACGACGCTGATTACGAAGTTGTTGACGACGACAGCGAAGATAAAAAGTAAAGGGACTTCCCCCCTACACCTCTATGACCCACCCGGCCTCGCATTCGGAGGCAGACGCGTAATGCGTTTATGTAACATCTATCCCGGGCGAGTTTCACCGCTTGCTCGGGATACTAACCCGCCCCCGGCGAGGTTATGCGAAACCGTTTTAACCCCGGTTTCGCTTTTCGCATGTTGAGAAGGTTGTGATTTTATGGCTGAAAAACGAGATTTTTATGAAGTGCTCGGTCTGCAAAAGGGCGCTTCGGACGATGAAATTAAAAAAGCATACAGGAAGCTGGCGAAGCAGTATCACCCGGACCTAAACCCCGGTGATACCGAGAGCGAGGCCAAGTTTAAGGAGATAAACGACGCCGCGCAGGTTCTGGGCGATCCGGAAAAGAAGGCCAAGTACGACCAGTTCGGTCACGCCGCGTTTGACCCCTCGCAGGGCTTCGGCGGCTTTGACGGGAGCGGTTTTGGCGGCTTCGGCGGTTTTGGAGATATATTTGGCGACCTGGGTGACATTTTTGGCTTTGGCGGCGGCTCGCAGCGCAACGGCCCGCGCAAGGGCGACAGCGTCAGGGCGCGCGTGACCATAAGCTTCGAGGAGGCCGCCTTTGGCTGCAAAAAGGACATCAGCGTCCAGCGCGTTGAGGTCTGCCCCGATTGCGAGGGCACGGGCTGTGCCGACGGCGAGACGCCGGAGGTCTGCTCCGAGTGCCACGGCTCGGGCAGTGTCCGCGTGCAACAGCGCACGCCGCTCGGCGTGATGCAGTCATCAGCAACCTGCCGCAGTTGCGGCGGAACGGGCAAGATAATACATCACCCCTGCCAGACCTGCAAGGGTAAGTCGAACATACGCCGGAGCAGAAAAATTACCGTCAACATCCCTGCCGGAATTGACCACGGTCAGACCATATCCATCAGAGGTCAGGGCGGTGCGGGCTTCGCCGGCGGGCCGACGGGTGACCTTTTGGTGACGGTCGATGTGCGCGAGCATGATACCTTTGAGCGCGACGGCTCTTCTGTGCTCTCCGCGGTTGACGTCAGCTTCGCACAGGCCGTGCTCGGCTCTGATATGGAGGTTCCGACGCTCGACGGCAAGGTCAAGCTCAGCGTTCCCGAGGGTACTCAGCCCGGGACTGTTTTCAGACTCCGCGGCAAGGGCATACCCTTTCTGCGCGGCTCAGGGCGCGGCGATCAGTTCGTGACCGTCAACGTCTCTGTCCCCAAGGGGCTTTCCGGCGCGCAAAAGGAAGCCTTGCGCTCCTACGCCAAGGCGATGGACGAGACGGTCCCCGAATCCGGCGGACTGTTCGGGCGCAAAAAGAAATAACGCTAAAAATCAAGATCCCGACTCAACACTAAGCTGTTGAGCCGGGATCTTTTTTGCCTGTCTATCTATCGGGAACCAAGATTTCTTTGATGTTAAACTCCTCGCCGCAGAGAACGTCCTTATCGTGGCTTTGGCACTTCGGGCAGACGCCCTTGTTTTCCACGATGTTATACACCTTGCCGCAGTCGCGGCAGATGCCGTTTCCGGGCACGACGTCTATGCGGAGCTTTGAGCCTTCAAGCATCGTTTTGGGTACAGCGGCGTAATACGCCTGCTCCATATATTCGGGAACCACCAGCGACAGCTCGCCAATCTCCAGAACGACGGTGTCGATCTCCTCAATGTCGTTGTCTCCGGCAAATTCCAAAACGGTTCTGATGGCCTGAATAGCCAGTGTCATTTCATGCATGGCTTACTTGGATACGGGCTTACCGACGGTCTTTATGGCGATGTCCTTGACGCGGCGGGCAAGGTTCTTGCCGGTCTGGATCATCAGCTTCTCATAAACCTCGCCGACCTCGTCCGTCACGCGCTCAAGGCTTATCGCGTCGAACTTGCACTTGGTTGTGCAGATGCCGCAGCCGACGCAGGCAGTTGTATCAACGACAGTAGCTCCGCAGCCGAGGCAACGCTCGGTCTCCTTGAGCACCTGCTCCTCGGTAAGAGTACCGCGAAGGTCGCTGAAGGTCACCTTAGACTCTGCCGCAGTTGCGCCCGCAGCCTTCTGGCGCGGTGCACGGTCGAAGCCGGAGAGCATAGCATCAGACTTGTCAAGCTCGGCATAATCCTTCTTAACGCGGCCGATGGTCAGGCTCTGACCCTCGTGCACGTAGCGATGGATGGAGATGGAGCCTTCCTTGCCGGCTGCTATCGCGTCGATGACGAATTTGGGTCCTGTCATGACGTCGCCGCCGACGAAGATGTCGCTCTGTGCGGTCTGGAAGGTCGTCGTGTCTGCCACGGCAAAGCCGCCTCTGGACAACTCGACCTTGCTGCCGTCGAGAACGGAGCCCCAATTGACGCTCTGTCCGATTGCCGCGATAACGGTATCAATTTTTATATCCTCAAACTCGCCATAAATGGCAATAGGCTTGCGTCTGCCGGAGGCATCGGGCTCACCAAGCTGCATGAGCTGAAGCTTCATGCCGTTTACCTTGCCGTCCTTGCCCAGAACCTCATAGGGGCTCACGAGGAACTTGAAGTTCACGCCCTCGGCCTTGGCTTCGGCGACTTCCTCGGCATCTGCGGGCATCTCATCCTCGGTGCGGCGGTAGAGAACCGTCACGGTTTTTGCGCCGAGACGAACTGCGGAGCGTGCCACGTCGATTGCGACGTTGCCGCCGCCGATGACTGCGACGTTTTTGCCGATCTTGGGGTTTGCTCCGGCGTTTGCTTCGCGCAGGAACTCGATGCCGGCGAGAACGCCGTCGAGCTGGTCGCCGCGAACACCGATGGGAGTGCTCTTCCAGGCACCGATGGCGAGGTAGAATGCCTCGTAGCCCTCGGCTCTGAGTCCGTCAAGTGTGACATCCTTGCCGATCTCAACGCCGGTCTTGAACTCGACGCCGATCTGCTTGAGGATATCGATCTCGGCCTCAACCACGTTCTTCTCAAGCCTGAAGCTGGGGATGCCCATGGTGAGCATGCCGCCGAGAGTCTCCTGCTTTTCAAACACGGTTACGGGGTAGCCCTGAATGGCCAGATAGTAGGCACAGGAGAGTCCCGCGGGGCCGGCTCCGATGACTGCGATCTTGTTGGTATAGGGCTTGCCGCTGAGGTTCTGGATTTTGGGCAGCACGCGGGTTGCGGGATCCAGCTCGCGCTCGGCCAGGAACTTTTTAATGTCGTCAATCGCGACAGGATCGTCAATATCGCCGCGGGTGCAGGATTCCTCGCAGAAGCGCGGGCAGATACGTCCGCAGACGGCGGGGAAGGGGTTCTCGTGACGAATGAGCTCCAGAGCTTCGTCAAAACGACCCAGAGATGCCAGCTTTATATAGCCCTGTACGGGGATATGCGCCGGGCACTTCGTCTTGCAGGGGGCGGTGCCGTCCTCGGCGACGATCTTGCGGTTCGTGCGGTAATCCTCATTGTATTTATCCTTGCCGAACCAGAGAAGCTTGTCGTGGGGCGTGCTGTACTCGGGAGCCTTGGAATCCTCAGAGCAGAGCTTTTGACCGAGCTTCAAAGCGCCGAGGTTGCAGTTTTCGACGCAGAGACCGCAGGCCACGCACTTGTCCTTATCAACAACGGCGACATAGTTCGAGCGGATAACGTCGGGAGTCTTGAAGTATTGGGCGATGCGCAAGGAGAAGCAGGAGCAGCCGCAGCAGTTGCAGATGGCAGCCGCACCGTGGGGCGGGTCGAGGTTCGAAATTTCGTGAACCATGCCCATGTCCTCGCAGCGCTGGAGTATCTCATAGCACTCGTCGCGATCTATCTCGCGGCCGTGGCCTGAGCGGATATGGTATTCCGCGCTCTCGTTGAAGAAAACGCAGACGTCCGTCTCCAGGTGACCGCAGCCCTCGCCCATCAGACGGCGTGAACGGCGGCAGGAGCAGTCGGTGACCGCGATGCAGTAGGAGTTGTCGACTATGCGGTGAATTTCCTCATAGGTGCCGCGGCGTGAGTCGTTATGTATGGCTGACTCGACAGGGATGACGCGCATCATGCCCTGACCGACGGGAACGAACGGAGCAATGGGTGCTATGCGGCGACGGGTATATTCCTCAAAGCACTCGGCGATGACAGGGTGCTTTTCGCAAAGCTCCTTGTTGCCGACCATCATCTCCATGATGCCGGGAACCCAGATGGGAACGTTGTACTTGTCAACGCCGTCCTTCTCCGCACCGCGGCAGAAGCCGATCCACTGAAGCTCGTTTAGAGCCTCTCTTACGCGCTCAAGCGGTTTTTTGACACGCTTTGCGACTTCCTCTGCTGTTGAGTACTTGCGTACCTTCAGACCCATCGCAATCTCGGCCAGCTCGTCACTTAGGACCGGGTCGAGAATCTTGTACTCAGGATCGTTCGGCGTTACGCCGGTGTAGGTGCCGCACTCAAGGCTGATCTTTGTTGCCAGTTTCAGAATAATTGGTCTCATTTTGTGTGTTTCCCCCTTACACAATATTTATGTCAGTTTTCCTTCCACTGTTTCACGTTGCGGCGCAGCCAGTCTACCCACGCCTCAACGCCTTCGCCTGTCTTTGCCGATATGCTTATGATCTCCATATTCGGGTTGAGCTTTTTCACTCTCTGGGTCATAAGCTCAAGATTAAAATCGAAGTAAGGCAGTACATCAATTTTATTGACGATGAGCACATCACAGACAGTGAACATTAACGGGTACTTGAGAGGCTTGTCGTCGCCCTCAGGCACGGACAGGATCATGGCGCTTTTGGATGCGCCCGTGTCGAACTCCGCCGGGCAGACCAGGTTGCCCACGTTTTCCAGAATGGCGAAATCTATATCGTCAGTGCCCAGAGCCTCAAGACCCTGACGGGTCATGTCGGCTGTCAGATGGCACATGCCGCCGGTGTGGAGCTGAACCGCCTTCGCGCCCGCATTTGCGACCGTGTGCGCGTCCACGTCGGAGTCTATATCCGCTTCCATTATTCCTATGCGCAGCTCGTCCCGAAGAGACTCGATTGTGCGCACCAGGGTGGTGGTTTTTCCGCTGCCTGGAGAGGACATGAGGTTTAAAAGAAACAGCCCCGACTTCTTGTTCTCAGCACGGAGCGCATCGGCTTCGCGGTTGTTGTCAGCGAACACACTTTGCTTTATCTCAATTGTTTTAAGCATCTGATTTATCCTTTCGCAGTGAAATATAACCAAAATTTAAAGTACTTATCGACGAAATATGTTGGTCTTTGAACATTCGATCGTCCATAGTTTAACACACGCGCATTCCATAGTCAAACACCTTTTAGCGCTTTTGGGGCCTGTAAGAGGGGAAAAACAAAGAAAAAATGAGCTAAATTTTCGGTGGCTTTGGTCAGGTCAGAAAATCGGCAAAAACTGTCTTGAAACTACCCTTGGAAGACTTGAGTTTTCTCTGAGTACAGTGCAATCAGGGCAAATGTAGATAATTGGGGAAACTTATGTAAATGCCAAAAAGTGAAACTTATTTTCATAATGCTTTCAATGTCTTGCATGCTGCAATTTAGTCATTTACAATGAAGAACAGCTAAGCATCCATGGAAAGATGGCAATAACACCATAAAAAGGAGATATGAGATGAAAAAGTCAGTGTCTATTTTCTTGCTAATCGCACTCATGTTCAGTTTGGCCGCCTGCGGAGGGGAGCAGCCGAACAACGAAAAGACGCCCGCCCCCGATGTTAACACAAATCAGCCCGCTGCAGATCCCGTAACGCTAAAGGTATCCTACGCCGAGTCACAGGGTGACCCCAAGTATGATGCAATGCTTGAGTTCGAAAAGTATGTTGAGGAGAAATCTGAAGGCTCCATTAGCATCGAACTGTACGCAAGCAACGAGCTTGGCTCCAACGCCGATGTCTGCGAGTCGATTTCAATGGGCGCAAACATGATCCTCAGCTCGGCAGGAGACAGCCTCGGAGATTATGGCGAGCCCAACTTCACCGCAGTGGGTATCCTCTACACCTTCCAGTCTGCCGAAGAGGTTGCGACCTTCTGTGAGTCCGAGCTGTACGCCGAGATGTGCAAAAACGCCGCAGATGCAGGTGAAGCCAAAAAG
>CAZHUG010000083.1:0-5625 GCA_964535405.1 uncultured Oscillospiraceae bacterium
AAGAGGGCGGACGTCATACCCCTTTCTTTGACAACTACCGTCCCCAGTTCTACTTCCGTACAACTGACGTGACCGGTGTCATCAGCCTTCCCGAAGGCGTCGAGATGTGCATGCCTGGCGACAACATCGACATGGATGTCGAGCTGATCACCCCCATCGCCATCGAGCCCGGCCTGCGTTTCGCCATCCGCGAGGGCGGCCGTACCGTCGGCTCCGGTGTCGTTATTGCAATCAACACCGATAAGAACTAACCCTTAAATAGAAGTGAGGCAGCCGGGTTACCGGCTGCCTCATGCTATACATCTGGCTTTCGCTGCGGACTGTTGTTTTACATTTGGCCCTACTTAAGGCCGTGCATAAACCCGTCGAGCGCCGGCGAATGTATGTCGCCGCCTATCACGCTGCCCTCACAGATTATCAGCTGGGCGATCACGTTTTTGTCACCGTTCGGATAGTTGGTAACACTGTAGCAGTAGATCTGACAGCTCATGCCTGCATAGCGGTCGAGCTTGAAGCCCTGCTGGGTCTGGAGCTTGCAGTACTCCTCCATGACGCCTTCAAAGCTTCTGGGCATGATAGTCTCCTGCAAGGTCTCAGTGGACACATCAACCTCCCAGCCGAGCTTTGACAGATAGCCGGCGCGGCCTTCGGTGGTGTTCAGCTCGCTGTGCGGCTCGGAGCAGATGAGAACTATGATAGCCAGAAGTGCGGCAGCCGCGATGATCAGAAATATCGCGTTTTTCTTAGTTAGCTTTAGCTTAAGTTTTTTCACGGGACATCCCTCCCCGTAAAATGATATTAGCCGCAGCCCGGTTTTATTACACAAAGGAGTCCGAGTATGCCGACAAGACTTGACAAGCTCATATCTGACAGCGGTCTGTATTCACGAAGTGAAGCGCGCCTGCTCATTCGCGCCGGCCGTGTGACAGCCGGCGGAGTCGTCATGCTCAAGCCGGATGCCAAGGTGGACGCCAAACTCTCGCCCGTCGCGCTTGACGGACAGCAGCTGCGCTGTGACCGCCTGCGTTATTTCATGTTAAATAAACCCGCTGGTGTACTTTCTGCGACAGAGGACAGAAAGGCGCGCACTGTGCTCGACCTTCTGCCGCGGGAGCTGAGCGGCCTGGGTCTTTTTCCCGTCGGCAGACTCGATAAGGACACCACGGGCCTTCTTCTGCTCACAAATGACGGCGACTTTGCCCACCGCGTCATTTCGCCGAAATCCGCTGTCATGAAACTCTACCGCGCCGAGACAGAGAGCCCTGTGGACGCCTCAGACGCACTTGCGTTCGCCGAGGGTGTTGTTCTCAGGGACGGCACTGTCTGCCTTCCTGCGCGACTGGAGGGGTGCGAGGATGGAAGCTGTGAGGTATCGGTGATGGAGGGCAAGTATCATCAGGTTAAGAGAATGCTCGCGTCACGCGGACGGCCTGTTAAGGCTCTTCACAGGCTCAAAATAGGTGCACTTTGCCTTGATGAGAGCCTTGAGGAAGGAAAATGCAGAGAATTGACCAATTTGGAAAAAATGCTGGTTTTTGAAAAGCTGCAACAGAATGAGAATACCTAATTTGTGCCATTTAACGATGAAAAACTAAAAAATTCACAAATTTATTATATTTTTCTATTGAAATATGCACAGAAATGTATTATTATGTTAGACACAAAATCGCGTAATATTGTCTATTATAACTAAACGTGCCGATGAGTGCAAAAAGCACACTTGGAGAAGAGGCGAAGGGGCCGCGTGAGTGGTCAAACAGGGAGGATAAAATATGTCAAGCAGAGTTTTTCAGAGCGTTATTGTTCAAATGAAGGAAGCGACGGATAGAACAATCGGCGTTGTAGATGAGCAGGGGTTTGTTATTGCCTGCAGTGAGCTGTCCATGATAGGTTCGCATTTGGACGACCTTCAGGCGGCGGCTGCGGATAGTCAGGAACAAATTTTCAGCTCAAACGTCAGAACGTACAAATTACTGGGGTTTTCCGGACTCCACTTCAGCTATGCCGTTTTTGTATCAGGGCATGATGCTGTGTCGCGCAGCATCTGCATACTCGCCGCCGTGGCGATGAATGAGGCGCGCACAAACTATGAGGAGAAGCATAATAAGTCCGCATTTGTGAAGAATATCATCTCCGACAACATTCTGCCGGGGGATGTCTATGTTCGCGCAAAGGAACTTCATTTTGTGACAGATGTGCCGCGCGCAATGTTCCTGATCAGACAGGTTGAGCATACTGATGTTGCATCCATTGAGGTCATACAGAACTTATTCCCGGACAGGCAGCGTGACTTTGTTCTCTCGGTCAGTGAGACTGACATTGTGGTCATTAAGGAGCTTGACCGCGAGGAGAAGGTTGAAGATATCCACGCAATAGCCGAGAAGATTGAGACCGCGCTCAAGAGCGAGCTGCTTGTCAAGACGGTCATCGGCATAGGCACCACGGCCTATCATCTGCGCGAGCTGGCTGACCGTTATAAAGAAGCCCAGGTCGCAATTGAGGTCGGCAAGGTGTTTGAGACTGAAAAGTCCATCATAAACTATGAGAATCTGGGTATCGGCCGCATAATTTATCAGCTGCCCACCACGCTTTGCGAGATGTTCCTGTCCGAGGTATTCAAGAAGAACCCGATCGAGGCTCTGGACGCTGACACGCTGGAGACGATCAACAAGTTCTTTGAAAATAACCTCAATGTATCGGAGACCAGCCGCAAGCTGTATGTGCACCGCAATACCCTTGTTTACAGGCTGGAGAAGATCAAGAAGATAACCGGCCTTGACCTTCGCGAGTTTGACCACGCTATCGTGTTCAAGGTCGCAATGATGGTCAAAAAATACCTCGATACCCAGAACACTGCCAAGTACTGAGTCTCGCTCAAACAAACGGAGGTTTCATTCCATGGTTCAAATGAACGATGTCAAAATGGTCTATGACAGCAGCGGCACTGTTGCTCTCGACGGAGTCGATCTGGAGATACACGAGGGAGAATTTGTCTTCCTCGTCGGCCAGTCCGGCTCCGGAAAGACCACGATAATAAAGCTGTTGACCGGAGAAATTCAGGCCGCAGCCGGCGAAGTGAGCGTTAACGGCTTTGATCTCTGCAGCATAAAACGCCGCAAGCTGCCGATGCTACGCCGTACCCTCGGCGTCATATTCCAGGATTTCCGTCTGATCGACAAGATGACGGTGTATGACAATGTGGCGTTTGCCATGCGCGTTGTCGGCGCTGCCCGCAAGGATATCAGCGAGCGCGTGCCATACGTGCTGGAGCTGGTCGGACTCAAGGGTCGGGAAAAGCGCTATCCGCAGGAGCTTTCCGGCGGCGAGCAGCAGCGTGTCGCAATTGCCCGCGCCCTGGTGAACAACCCGCGCATGATAATTGCGGACGAGCCTACCGGCAACCTCGACCCGGTGCGCAGCCTGGAGCTGATGCTTTTGCTTGAGAAAATTAACGAGCTTGGAACGACCGTGCTCGTTGTAACGCACGAGAAGGAGCTGGTCAATGCGTTTTCAAAGCGCGTAATCGCCATAGACAACGGTCATGTTATCAGCGACGGAATGGACGGGTATTACAGTTATGAAATTGAATAGACTTGGTTATCTTATAAAGTCCGGCTTTACCGGCATCTTCACCCACGGATTGATGAGCTTCGTGACGGTGACGATAATGATCGCCTGCCTCATCATCATGGGCAGCTTCTCTCTGCTCGTCGTGAACATAAACGAGCTCATTGCCGGTCTCGAGGACGAGAGCAATGTTATCGTCGCCTTCGTGGACGAGAATCTGAGTGAGGAAGAAGCGAAAGCGCTTGAGACGACCATCATGGCCGTCGCCAACGTGGACTCGGCAGAGTTTGTGACTCGCGAGGAGGCGATGGAGAGCTTTAAGTCCAATTATGACGATAATGTTTTTGAGACGATTGACGCGGGCACCTTCCGCCATCGTTTTGTGATTCAGCTGTCGGACATCAGCCTGATGGATCAGACCAGAAACCTGGTTCGCGGTGTTGACGGTGTGGCAGAGGTAAATGCCCATCTCGAGTATGCGGAGGGCTTCATTACCGCGCGGAACATAGTCAGCGTTATTTCGCTCATTTTGATTGTTATATTGATAGTCGTATCTTTCTTCATCATGTCCAATACGATTAAGCTTGCGACCTTCACAAGGCGTGAGGAGATTGCCATCATGAAGATGGTTGGCGCATCCAACGGCTTCATCCGCTGCCCCTTCATCGTTGAGGGTCTGACCCTTGGCGTTTTCGGCGGCGTGCTGGCCTTCCTTGCCGAGTGGGGACTGTACACACTGGTGACGAACAGATTCGTGGCCCAGGCTTCGGAGTCACTCATCAGCGTTGTTCCGTTTTCGGAAGTTATGCTGCCGCTGTTTGTTGCCTACATGGCTGTGGGCGTGATAGTCGGATCCTTTGGCGGTTCCAGCGCAATCCGCAATTATCTGAAGGTCTAACAGGAGAGTGTAATGAGAAACAAAAAAATAATATCGGCAATTTGCATCTTTCTCGCCGCGCTTTTGACCCTGTCGCTGATCTTTTCAGTGCTGGGAAGCACCGCCGCGCTGGCCAGCAAGTCGCAGATAGATGCGATTGAGGTTGAAAAGCAGAAGCTTCAAGAGCAGCGTGCGGATATGCAGACCGGAATAGACGAGTTGAGAAACCAGAAGGCCGACGTGCTCAGCCAAAAGACCGCGCTGGACGAGAAAAACGAGCTTGCCCGGCAGGAGATCGAGCTGATCGACGAGCAGATCGAGGTCTACACCCGTCTCATAGCTGAAAAGGCCCAGGAGGTCGAGGACGCCAAGGAGACTGAGGAGCAGCAGCACGGGGTTTTTACCGACCATATGCGAGCTATGGAGGAAAATGGCCGCTATACATACCTGGACATCCTGTTTAATTGCAGCAGCCTGTCGGAGCTTCTGACCGCCATTGACGATATCAGTGAGATCATGAATGCGGACAAGCGCCTCTACGACCAGTATACTGCCGCCAGGGAGCGCACCGAGCAGGTCAAGGCAGAGTATGAAAAGACCCTGGAGGAGCTGGGCGATAAGCAGAAGGTTCTCGCGGCGGACAAGCTCGAGCTTGAGCGCCAGATTGAGGAAGCCGTCCAGCTTATAGTTGAGCTTGAGAAGGACATCGAAAAGGCGGTTGCGGAATACGAGGCAAACGCGGCGGCGGAGGCGGCGCTTCAGGCGCAGTTGGACGCAATCGCGGCGGAAATTGCCCGTCAGGAGGCGGAAGCCCGCAAAAAGGCAGAGGAGCAGAAACAGCAATATACCGGCACCGGCTCAACAGCCACCGGCAGCTATGTCTGGCCTTGCCCGGCTTCGACCACTGTCACCAGCGTTTATGGCTGGCGACTGCATCCGATTTTCCAGACCGAGCGCTTCCACTCGGGCGTTGATATCTCCGCAAACTCGGGCTCGACCATCGTGGCCGCGGACAGCGGCACGGTATCGGTTGCTACATATAGCTCGTCATACGGCAACTATGTGATGATCTATCACTCCAGCGGCGCGTACACGCTATATGCACATATGAGCAGCATGGCTGTCTCCGCGGGTGACACAGTCTCCCAGGGCGACACCATTGGCTATGTCGGCTCAACCGG
>CAZHUG010000083.1:5635-6662 GCA_964535405.1 uncultured Oscillospiraceae bacterium
GGCCCCCTTGGGCCGCCCACAAATTAGTATCATGGCGGTGGATTTATGAAAGATGGCATGAAAAGGGGCTTTGGCGCGTTTTTCGGCATAAAAATTAGGCTCTGGATGTTTATATTAGCCTGTGCGCTCTGCGTTGGTGTGACAAGTTATACTTGCACCACCCGGGAGCGCGCAAAATTTGGTGATCCTGAAAACTACGAGCAGGCACTAAAATATCTGGAGGTAAAGAGCGTTCTCGACCGGTACTATGTCGGTGATGTGGATGAGGAAGCTGTTTCAGCGGCCGCATTTACGGCAATGGTACAGGCTCTGGGCGACAAGTGGAGCTATTACATGTCTCCGGCGGAGTATCAGACCTATCAGCTCTATTCTGAGAACCAATACGCGGGCATCGGTGTCACCATTGAGGCGGACGCCGCGACCGGCGGCTACCGCGTGAGCGGGGTCAAGAGCGGCTCGCCCGCGGAAACTGCGGGCATACAGACGGGAGAAATAATCCTGGCTGTCGACGAGGAGAGCGTCGTTGGACTCAAAACCAACGAGGTTCGCAATCTCATAACCGCCAAGCTGGACGAGTCTGTTACCATACGGCTCAAGCGACTGGACGGAAACGAAGCCAATGTGACCGTAGACTGCCGCATTGTCTATTCAAACCCGGTGTCGTCTGAGATGAAAAGTGGAAATGTCGGTTATATCCGCATTGAAAACTTCCAGACCGGAGCTGCGCAGAACGCTATAACGGCTATTGAGGAACTCATAGACAGGGGCGCAGTAGGCTTTGTCTTTGATCTTCGCTCGAATCCGGGCGGTCTGCTCTCGGAGCTTGTTGACCTGCTTGATTACATTCTGCCCTCGGGTGATATTTTCGTTTCGGTGAATGAGGCAGGTGAGGAGAAGGTTACAAAATCGGACAATGTTTGCCTCTCAATGCCGATGGCCGTTTTAATTAATAGCAGCAGCTATTCAGCTGCGGAGTTCTTTGCGGCGGCACTGTCTGAATATAGTTGGGCAACGACAGTTGGCGAGC
>CAZHUG010000084.1:0-6140 GCA_964535405.1 uncultured Oscillospiraceae bacterium
GCCTACCCAGCCTCTCCCTGATCCCGCAGAACGATGCAAGTCTGCTGCTGATCAATTCCGGCATGGCCCCCATGAAGCCCTACTTCAAGGGCGAGGTGGAGCCGCCCCGTCACCGGGTCTGCACCTGCCAGAAGTGCATCCGCACCGGCGACATTGAAAACATCGGCAAAACCGCCCGCCACGGCACCTATTTTGAGATGCTGGGCAACTTCTCCTTCGGCGATTACTTCAAGAAGGAAGCCATCCCCTTCTGCTGGGAGTTCCTGACCAAGGTCGTCGGCCTGGAGGAGGACCGCCTGTACCCCTCCATCTATCTGGACGATGACGAGGCCGCCGCAATCTGGCGCGACGAAATTGGCATACCGGAGGAGCGCATTACCCGTCTTGGCAAGGCCGACAACTTCTGGGAGCACGGCACAGGCGCCTGCGGTCCCTGCTCCGAGCTTCACTATGACCGCGGCGAGGAATATGGCTGCGGCAAGCCGGACTGCAAAGTCGGCTGTGACTGCGACAGATATATTGAGGTCTGGAACAACGTTTTCACACAGTTTTGCAGCGATGGCAAGGGCAACTATACCGAGCTGGAAAACAAAAACATAGATACCGGAATGGGTCTTGAACGACTCGCCTGCGTATGTCAGAATGTGCCCAGCCTGTTTGATGTCGATACCATGATGAATATCACGGCAAGAGTCAGCGAGCTGACCGGTGCGCACTACGGCCAGAGCAATAAGACTGATGTCTCTCTGCGCGTCATAACAGACCATGTCCGCTCATCCTCATTCATGATAGGGGACGGCGTGCTGCCCTCAAACGAGGGCAGAGGCTATGTTCTGCGCCGCCTGCTGCGCCGCGCGGCACGTCACGGCAAGCTTTTGGGCATGAATGAGCCGTTCATCTATAAGGTCTGCGAGACTGTCGTGAACGAGAATAAATGTGCCTATCCCGACCTTGTCGAGAAGGAAAGCTTTATCACCCGGGTGATAAAGACCGAGGAGGAGAGCTTTGCCCGCACGATTGACGGCGGCATGCGCATTCTCTCCGAGCACATGGACGAGCTCAGAGAAAAGGGCGAAACCGTCCTGTCCGATTCGGACGCGTTTAAGCTGTACGACACCTACGGCTTCCCGCTGGATCTCACCAGTGATATCCTTGAGGAGGCAGGCATGAGCGTCGATGCCGAGGGCTTTGCGCGGCTCATGGACGAGCAGCGCAACCGCGCCAGAGCAGCCCGCGGCGACATTAGCGGCTGGTCGGGCACAGATCTTGGACTGGACGCTGCCGAGACTGAGTTTTACGGCTATGATACTCTCAGCGGAGAGGGCAAGATACTTGCCATACTCTGCGGGGACGAGCTTGCGGGTGAAATTTCCGAAGGGCAGAGCGGCACGATAGTTCTCGACCGCACAGCGCTCTACGCCGAGATGGGCGGACAGAGCGCCGATCACGGAGAGATCTGGAGCGCGGGCGCAAGCTTCACTGTAACTGATGTGCAGAAAAGCAAGGGCGGCAAATACCTCCACCACGGCAAAGTGGGACGGGGCACGCTGGCCATCGGGCAGGGCGTCACCGCGGCTGTGGACATTGAGCGCCGCAGCGCCATAATGCGAGCGCATTCCGCCACGCATATTCTGCACGCGGCACTGCGTCAGGTTCTGGGCGATCATGTGCATCAGGCGGGCTCGCTTGTCGAGCCGGACAAGCTCCGCTTCGACTTCACACATTTCAGCGCCATGACCTCCGACGAGCTGCACACGGTTATGAGAATCGCAAATCGCGATATACTCGCGGGCGCGCCGATTGAAATTGCCGAGATGAGCATAGACGAGGCACGCGCGCAGGGCGCGCAGGCGCTCTTCGGTGAAAAATATGGGGATATAGTCCGCGTGGTCAAGATGGGCGAGTTTTCCTCTGAGCTTTGCGGCGGCACACACGTGGACAACACAGCCAAGGTCGGCCCCTTCAGGATAAAAGGAGAGTTCTCCGTCGCCTCCGGCGTGCGCCGTGTTGAGGCTGTGACGGGTCTGGAGTTCTTTAAAGAATACGAGCAGGCAAACCGCAGCATAATGGCGGTCGCCGAGGTGATAAAGGCCTCGTCAAGCGATATCGTGGAGAAGGCAAAAAATGTCATGGACGATCTCAAGGACATGCGCAATAAGCTTGAAGCAATGCAGGATAAGCTGCGCTCGGGCGAGATAGATAACTTCATCGCCAGCGCAAGAAATGTCGGTGATCTGAAGGTCATCACTGCATCCAGACCCGGCTCGACTCCCGATGACCTGCGCAGAATGGGCGACTTCCTGCGGGACAAGGCACCCAACGTCGTGGCGGTGCTGGCTTCAGTGCAGGCCGAGGATAAGATAAGCTTCCTGGCCGTCTGCGGCAAGAATGCCGTTTCAAAGGGCGTCAAGGCCGGTGATATCATCCGTCAGGTGACGGCACTGACCGGTGGCAAGGGCGGCGGCAGATCCGACAGCGCAATGGGTGGCGGCAAGGACGTGCTCATGCTCGACAACGCCCTGGCAATGGTCGATAACTTTGTTGCAATCAAGCTGGGACTCATACACCCGGATGGAGGAGGAAAATAATATGTCAAACTGTCTGTTTTGCAAAATAGCCGCCGGTGATATACCCTCTGACTGCGTATATCAGGACGAATATGTGTACGCCTTCCGCGACATCAGCCCCCAGTCCCCGGTGCATATTCTGGTGATACCAAAAGAGCACATCGCGTCCTCCGCTCTGGATATAAGCGCGCAAAACTCTGCAGTAGTCGGCAAGTGCTTTGAGGCGATCGCAAAAATTGCCCGTCAGGAGGGACTCGGCTCCGGCTTTCGCGTGGTAAATAACTGCGGGGAGGACGGCGGCCAGACTGTGCAGCATCTGCATTTTCATATCCTGGGCGGTCAGAAGCTGACTGCAAAAATTATATAATACAATCCGAATCGGAAACGTGAAATAAGAATGGGAGGGTGTGAGAACCCTCCCGTCTGTCCAGTGGGGGGCAGTATTTTTTGCGATTAAATGCATCCAAACGGTCACATTTCTTTGGGCGAATGTTACCGAATGGTAGCTTGTTATGGGTGATAAAGATGCTGTTACAGAGAATAGAGGATTTACGTGTTGACCATGACAAAACACAGAAGCAGGTTGCCGAGTATCTGCATATGAGCAGGGAAGTTTACTGGAGATACGAAAAGGGAGTGCGCGAGATTCCGGTCTGGGCACTCGTTCGGCTGTCGGAGCTATATGGGGTCTCTGTTGATTACATTCTCAGCTTGACAGACAATCCCATGCGCAATGCGTAAGCTTGCGACCGCGGCGCTTTCATTCGGGGCAGGTGTGGCGCTGGCGCATTATATATTACCTGAAAACTGGGTATATCCCTGCTCACTGTTACTCGCAATACTTATAATACCGGCGTTGTTCTTCGGCGGCAGCCTAAGACTGCGCTCTGTTTTGCTGCTCTTTTTTACGGCAATGGGTATACTCTGGTATACATCCTATGTATCTGTCTATGTTGAGCCGGCAGGGGCGCTGGCAGGCGAGGAGCACACAGTCACGATGCGAGTGCTGGAGAGTCCCGAGATACATGACAAGTGGGCGAGGGTCTACGTGAAGCTTGAGCAGGAGGGATACCCCCCGGTCAAGCTTGCGGTTTATGACTACGATGGATATATGACGGAGCTTTCGCCGGGCGATCTGGCAAGCTTCAGCGTGAAGTTCGTTTCGGCAACGAAGCTGTATGATGAACATACGGATATCTACGCCTCGCGTGGAATACTGCTTCGCGCCTATTTGAGGGCAGAGCCCGAGCCGCTCGAGCGGGATTGGCGCGCGATATTGTATGCGCCTGCCCTGATTTCCAGGGAAATATCAAAGGTAATAGAAAAAATATTCCCGGAGGATGTCCGCGGCTTTGTGAAGGCTCTGCTGGTGGGCGACGCGGCTGAGCTCAATGAGGATCTTGTACTGTGCAACGCGCTGTCTGTTTCGGGCATACGTCACGTCGTGTCGGTATCGGGCATGCACCTGTCGTTTCTCTATGGAGCGATAAGTACAGTTGTCGGACGAAAACGTGTGACCTGGTTCGGAATTCCGGCTATAGTTTTCTACATGCTGATAACAGGCTGCACGGCCTCAGTGGTTCGCTCGGCGGTAATGCTGATAATGGTGATGCTCGCGCCGGTTTTCGGACGGGAGTCGGACGGCATCACTTCGCTGTCCACGGCACTTTTTATTCTGCTGCTGGTCAATCCAATGTCGATATCAGCCGCGGGACTCCAGCTTTCCTTCGCCGCGATGGCGGGCATTCTTCTGGTGTCGCCGCGGGTGTATGCCTTTATATCTACGCGCTGGAAAAAACCGAAAAAGCGCGGGAAAAGGCTCTATAGCTTTGTCGTTTCAAGTGTTTCAAGCTCAGTGGGCGCAATTATTTTTACAACCCCGCTGACAGCTGCGAACTTCGGGATAATTTCACTGATTTCCCCCGTCGCCAATTTGCTTTGTCTCTGGGCTGTGTCGATTGCCTTCCTGGGTGGCTGGATCGCAGTCGTTATGGGCTTTGTCTGGACATCAGCCGGAGCGCTTGCTGCCTGGTGCGTGGCGTGGGCGGGAAGATATATCGTGTTCTCGGGCGGGCTTATGGCCACGCTGCCGTATGCGGCTGTATATACGATCAACGATTCGCTCAAGTGGTGGCTTTTCTTCAGCTACTGCGGGCTGGGCTATTGTTGCTTCAGCCGACGTAAAAGCAAGTATCGTGTCGCAGTTGTTGCCGCTGTGTCCCTGCTGGCTCTGCTTGCGTCTGTGAGCTATTGGGTGTATTATGCAAATAGCAAGAGCAATATAACGGTCATGGATGTGGGTCAGGGCCAGAGCGTAATTGCCCTGTCCGAGGGCAAGACGATTGTTGTTGATTGCGGTGGCGGCGGGATGCTCGACAATGCCGGAGACGTTGCCGCGGAGTATTTAGAGACCTTTGGCCGCCGGAGCATCGATGTTTTGGCTCTCACGCACCTGCATGGGGATCATGTAAATGGAGTGGCTCAGCTTATGGGGCGCATAAAAGTGTCGCTGCTGTATCTTCCTGGCGATGTGGAGGATCCGGATGGCATGCTCGATAATATTCTCGCCATGGCAAAAAGGCGCGGGACTGAAGTAAAATATATCAGCCAGAATGTGACAGTGCCGGTTGGAGACATGAACCTGACCATTTATGAGCCCTTTGGCGAGGCCGATCTCAATGAGCGCGGTGTTATCATGAAGCTGCAAATTAAGGGAGTTGAGACTCTGATAACCGGTGATGTGGGCATGGACGTGGAGCGCGAATTTATTGAGTCTGTGGAGCCTGAAAAGATAGAAATTTTGGTCGTTGGTCACCACGGCTCAAAGTACTCGACAAGCAGGGAACTGCTCGAGGCGATAAACGCCGAGGTGGCTGTGATCTCCGTCGGCTTCAACAGCTACGGACATCCCACTGATGAGGTGCTTTACAGGCTCGAAATGGCCGGTATTACAGTATACAGAACGGATATGGATGGTAATGTTGTTATGAGGATATCAAACGATGGCTAAGAAGCAAGCACGTTTAAACTATAAGGATTTGTCGGCAGAGCTCAAGAGCGGTGGGCCTGCGCGGCTTTATCTGCTGTATGGCGAGGAGGACTATTTGCGCGAGGCGTTCGTTGGGGAACTCAAGGCGGCTTGCCTGCCGGGCGGGGAGGACGAGTTCAGCTATCACAGACTTGACGGTCCGGCAATAGACCCGCGCGAGCTCTCCGAGGCTGTGAACGTGGTTCCGTTCATGACAGAGCGGAGCCTGTGTGAGGTTCGCGGCTTCGACCTTAATAAATGCCGTGACGCGGATGCCGAGGCGCTGGAGACGGTGCTCGGCGATATCCCGGACTACTGCACGCTTGTGTTTGTGCAGGCGTCGGGCAATGAGCCCGACTGGCGGCTCAAGCTGTCAAAGAGCATAAAGAAGCGGGGCAGGGTGATAAACTTCACGTCACAGGGGCAGGGTCAGCTTCTGCCCTGGATTCGCCGCCGCTTCTCGGCTCTGGGCAAGACCGCGGCACCTGATGCGGCTATGCGGCTTATCTTTACCAGCGGCGAGCTTATGAGCGGATTGATTCCGG
>CAZHUG010000085.1:0-6114 GCA_964535405.1 uncultured Oscillospiraceae bacterium
GGAGTTTCAGGGCATCATGCCCGTGCGCGGCAAGATCCTGAACTGCCTCAAGGCGGATTACGGCAGAATCTTCAAAAACGAGATAATAACAGACCTTCTGAAGGTCCTCGGCTGCGGAGTCGAGGTTGCAAAGCATGCCAAGGAGCTTCCGGCCTTCGATCTTGACAGCCTGCGCTGGAGCAAGGTCATAATCTGCACGGACGCGGATGTGGACGGATTTCAGATACGCACCCTTATCCTGACGATGCTCTACAGGCTTGTGCCGACGCTGATTCAGGAGGGCTATGTCTATATTGCGGAGTCGCCTCTGTACGAAATTGAGTCCGGGAACAAGACCTGGTTTGCATATTCGGACAAGGAGAAGCAGGAAATAGTCGAAGGAATCGGCACAAAAAACCGCATCGGCATAAACCGCTCGAAGGGACTTGGCGAGAACGATCCGGAGATGATGTGGCTCACTACGATGAGCCCGGATACGCGCCGTCTCATACGCGTAATGCCGGAGGATGCTAAGAGCACCGCGGACATGTTTAACCTTATGCTGGGCGACAATCTGGCAGGAAGAAAAGAGCATATTGCTCAGTTTGGCAGTCAGTACCTGGATTTGGCTGACATATCTTAAGGAGGAATTGTTGTGAATTTTCAAACTGCAAAAAGAATTGTCGGCATGCTGATGGCCATTTCCGTCATCTCCTGCATTGTGGGCATAGCTGTTTTTGAACCGGGCAGTCTGCAGGCAAGCTATTGCGTGCTGGGTGCCTTCGGTGCACTGCTTTTGTCTGTGGGCGTGATGCTCAAATGGTGCCGTTGCCCATGGTGCGGCAAGGTCATCTTTAGGAAGCTGTTTTACATTACGGAATGTCCGTCATGTCGGCGTGACATAGAGACGGGCAAAAAGAAAAAGGGCAAGGGCGGAAAAAGATAAATGGCACGCAAAAAAAAGGAAGCGAATAATAAACCAAAGGTAACAAATCAGAATGTCATGGGACTGCGTGCGGAGGTTCTGGAGCAGCCGATAACCCAAACCCTTGAGGTCAACTACATGCCCTATGCGATGAGCGTCATCGTCTCCCGTGCTCTGCCGGAGATTGATGGCTTTAAGCCGTCGCACAGAAAGCTTTTGTACACCATGTACAAGATGGGGCTTTTAAATGGCAGCAGGACAAAATCTGCGAATATAGTCGGCCAGACGATGCGCCTGAATCCTCACGGAGATGCCACAATCTATGAGACGATGGTGCGCCTGTCGAAGGGCTATCAGGCACTTCTCACGCCGTTTGTGGACTCGAAGGGCAACTTCGGCAAGGTCTATTCACGCGACATGGCCTATGCCGCGTCGAGGTATACCGAGGCTAAACTCTCGCCCATCTGCGCGGAGATATTCCGCGATATTGACAAGGACACGGTTGATTTTGTCGATAACTACGATGGCAGCACGCAGGAGCCGGTGCTTCTGCCGACGAGTTTTCCGAACGTGCTCGTGTCGGCAAATACCGGTATTGCGGTCAGCATGGCCAGCCAGATTTGCAGCTTTAACTTAAACGAGGTCTGCGAAACTGCGATAAACTACATGCGTGACCCTGAGCACAATATAATGAGCACGCTGCCCGCGCCGGACTTTCCGACAGGCGGCGAAATCGTCCTGGACGTCAAGGAAATGGATAAAATCTACCGCACAGGCCGTGGCGGCTTTCGCATTCGCTCACGTTGGCGCTACGATGCGAAGCAAAACGTGATCGAGGTCTATGAGATACCCTACAGCACGACGGTGGAGGCAATCATGGATAAAGTCGCGGAGCTTGTTAAGGGCGGCAAGGTGCGCGAAATATCCGACATGCGTGACGAGACTGATCTGGGTGGCTTGAAGCTCGCGATTGATTTAAAGCGCGGGGCAGACCCGGAGAAGCTCATGCAGCGCCTGTTTAGGTCAACCCCGATGATGGACACCTTCTCGTGTAACTTCAATATTCTCATTGAGGGCAACCCGCGTGTCATGGGAGTCGAAGAGATACTCGGCGAATGGACAGCCTGGCGCATGGACTGCGTGAAGCGACGCGTGTTTTATGATTGCTCGCGTAAAAAGGAAAAGCTCCACCTGCTGTTGGGACTTAAGAAGATACTCCTCGATATCGACAAGGCGATCGCAACAATCCGCAATACCGAGCGCGAGGCGGATGTCGTGCCGAACCTGATGGCGGGCTTCGGGATAGACAAGATCCAGGCGGAGTATGTCGCGGAAATCAAGCTGCGCAACATAAACCGCGAGTATATAATGAAGCGCACGGCGGAAACCGACGAGCTGGCAAAGCAGATCGGTGACCTGGAGGACACTCTCAAAAGCCGCCGCAGGATTCAGAATATAATAATAAAAGAGCTTGAGCAGATAATAAAGCAGTATCCGTCACCCAGAAAGAGTATTATAGTTTATTCCGACGAAATTGAAGAAGCCCCGCCCGAGGATGAGACTGAGGATTATCCCGTCACGGTGTTCGTTTCACAGGAGGGCTACCTCAAAAAGATTATACCGCTCTCACTTCGCATGGCGTCCGAACAGAAGTATAAGGACGGCGACGGCGCATGGCTGGAGTTTGAGAGTAACAATAAAGAAGAGCTGCTGGTTTTCACGAACAAGCAGCAGGTGTATAAGACGAAGCTGTCGGATTTTGAGGACAGCAAGGCATCCGTGCTGGGCGTGTATCTTCCGGCTCAGCTCGACATGGACGAGGGCGAGCTGGTCATGGATGTTCTGCCCGCCGGTGACTATAGCGGTGATGTCCTGCTGTTTTTTGAAAACGGCAAGTGCGCGCGCCTGCCGATGGAGACTTATAAGACCAAGACAAACCGCAGAAAGCTTCTAAATGCGTATTCCGACAGGAGTCCGCTTGCGAGCATAGTCTGCGTTGCGGAGGATTGCGACGTTGCGGTAGTCTCGACCGAGGGTCGTGCGCTCGTGTTCAACTCCAGCCAGCTTGCGACGAAGGTGTCGCGCTCGACACAGGGCGTCGGCGTAATGAATCTCAAGCCCAGGTACAAGCTTGAGACTGCCGCAGCTCTTACGGAGACGGGCATAAAAAATAAAAGCAGGTATCGCGTCAGAAGTCTGCCCGCTGCCGGAGCGCTGTTGCGTGATGAGGACAGGGGTGAGCAGCAACTATCATTAATGGAGGAATAAGTAATGCAAAAAAGGACGCCCGCTGAGATTTTCAAGGAGTATGTTCTAATCATTATAGGCGCAATACTGTATGCGGCGGGATTCCAATTTTTCTTCTATCCGAATGATATAATAACCGGTGGAGTTACCGGTATATCCATGATAATTAACTTTCTTACCGGCTTTCCGGTGGGTACGATGATAATCATCATAAATATCCCCATGTTCTTTCTGGCATGGCGGCATTTCGGTGTTCGCTTCATGATCGGTTCACTTGTCGGCATGGGTCTGTCATCCATTTTGGTTGACGTTTTCGCGACGATGAACCTGTCTGCGACGGATAACCTCCTGCTGGCCTGCATCTACGGCGGCCTGTTCACGGGTGTCGGCCTTGGTCTCATCTACCTTGCCGGCGTTACGACGGGCGGCGTTGACATTGTCGCGAAGCTCGTTCGGAAGAAAAGGCCTCACTTTAACCTCGGAACGGTCATTTTGATGATGGATATAGTCGTCATTAGCTTTTTTGCGCTTACATTTAATAAATTTGAGAGTGCCATGTACGCGATAATCGGCATGTTTATCTCCGCGCGCGCGATCGATACGGTTCTGTACGGCCTGAATACCTCTAAAATCTGTTATATAATAAGCGACGAGAACCATCAGATTCAGGCTGCCATAACACAGGAGCTCGGGCGAGGCGTGACCCTGCTGCACGGCGAGGGTGCATATACCGGCACACCCAAAAAGGTCATATTCTGCGCCATTAAGAAGCAACAGATCGCCGATATACGCAGAATAATAAGATTAATTGACCCAAACGCATTTTTCATAGTGACAGATTCAAAGGACGTGTTTGGTGACGGCTTTGGAGATATATACGGAGACTAGAAAGGAAGAGGTTATATGAATATCGAAAAAATCAAAAAGAACTTTGAAGGCCGCGGTTTTTCCTTTAAGCACTTTGCCACGGGAGCCGAGGCTACTGCCTACCTTGAAGGTGAAATTCGCGATACAAGCGTCGGCATAGGCGGCAGCAAGACGGTGGAGGCACTTGGCCTTTTCGAGAAGCTCGGAGAAAACAACAATGTCGCCTGGCACTGGCGTCAAGACGCTGACGAGGCCCGCGCACGCGCGGCTGTCGCCGAGGTTTACATAACAAGTGCGAACGGACTGAGTGAGAATGGCGAAATTGTGAATATCGACGGTATGGGAAACAGGATTGCGTCGAATCTTTACGGGCATAAGCGCCTTTATATCGTCGCGGGTGAGAATAAGCTCCGGCCTGACCTTGAATCTGCGTATGACCGTGCGCGCAACATTGCCGCACCGCTAAATGCGCGGCGCTTTGGCAAAAATACACCCTGTGCAACGGGTGAGCTGCGCTGCTATGACTGCCGCAGAGAAGAGCGTATCTGCCGCGGTGTGTCGATACTGCTCGAGCCGATGATGGGCACCGAGAAGGTCGAGATTGTACTGATTGCCGAGGAACTGGGCTACTAAGATAGCCTCTGGAGGGGCGCAATGAAAAAGAGAATTTTTATAATCTTATTCACGACAGCACTTGTGCTGTCGCTGTCTGCCTGCGCCTCTGTTTTTGACAAGGAATATTTTTCGTCTACGGATTATGTGGACTCGGCACCGAAGCCAAATCTGGACGGCGCGACTGAGGTCAAAAATTATACCGAGCTCAAGCTGGCTATCAGCAATCTTGTCTCAGCTCATGAGGAGACGGGCATTATCGACTTTAGAAACTACAGCACAGGCGGCAGTATAAGCGGAGATCTGGCGGCGGCGGCCAAGGAGATCAGCAACGACACCGCTCTGGGTGACTACTGCGTGGATTACATTCACTCTGATGTTGATCGCATAGTTGCGTATTACGAGGCGAACGTGACAGTCATATATAAACGCACAGCCGAGGAGGTTGCGGCGATGATAAGCGCCAATACCTCCAGCGGCCTGTATGACGCAATTGAGGCTGCCATGTCGGAGATGAAGGAGCTTGTGGTTGTTTCGGTGCGGGCTACAAATCTCGGCACGGACGACGTGGAGGAGTATGTAGGCGAGCTGTATCTGTCGTCACCGCTGCAGTACGTAAACAGACCTGCGGTGACGGTTCAGGAGTACTCCGGCGGCGGCTTGCAGGTGATATTTGAGGTCAGGATCGATTACGGCGGAGAGGCGTCGGAGCTCGCAGCGCAGCTGGAGGATGTAAAGCGCTCTGTTTCGGCGCTGAACTCTAAGCTAAGCTCGGGGGGAGAGCCTTATATCGCCCTTCAGGCGGCGACTCTTTTAAACGACTCCTGCAAATCTGATGCGACCGCCGGCAGCAATGTCCGCGCGGCGCTCATAGACGGTTCTGCCGACAGCGAGGGCATGGCACTTGCATATCAGGCAATGTGCACCGAGGCTGGAATCCAGTGTGTTGTCGTGTCCGGAAGGTTTGCCAAGGAGCGGCATTATTGGAACATCATAAGCGTTGACGGTGACAGCTATCATGTGGACGTGTCTAAATCTGCGGAGCTCGGCTTTGCCAATACCTTTCTCAAAAATGACGCGGAGATGTGGGGTGACTACTGGTGGGACAACGAGGGCTACCCGATTTGTAACGGCGACCTGCATTACTCGACACTGATAGAAGGCGCAAGCGGGCCCGTTGAGAGCGAGCCTCCAAGCGGCCTTGTCGAAACTTGACGCATTTGAAATTTTGCATATCCTAAACCGCTGTCCAATATTTAGTGAAAAAATGAAAATTCGGCTTGACAACTTAAGGGCAGTTTAGTATAATGACAAAGCCGCTCATCCGGGAGCATAGCTCAGCTGGTTAGAGCACTTGCCTTACAAGCAAGGGGTCACTGGTTCGAGCCCAGTTGTTCCCACCACGTCGCGGCAAGCGACGCTTACATGCCCTCATCGCATCCGCGATGGGGGCATTGTCGTGCAGCGCTGTCGCTTCTTCCGCA
>CAZHUG010000086.1:0-6092 GCA_964535405.1 uncultured Oscillospiraceae bacterium
CGCCGTCGCCCATCTCGATGATGGAGACATCGAATGTGCCGCCGCCGAGGTCATAGACCATGATCTTCTGATCGGTCTCTTTATCAATGCCGTATGCGAGAGCCGCTGCGGTGGGCTCGTTTATTATACGCTTGACGTCAAGTCCGGCGATTCTGCCTGCGTCCTTGGTTGCCTGACGCTGTGAGTCTGCAAAGTATGCGGGCACGGTGATGACAGCCTCGGTGACCTTCTCGCCGAGATAAGCCTCGGCATCGGCCTTGAGCTTTTGCAGAATCATTGCGGAGATTTCCTGCGGGGTGTAGGCCTTGCCGTCTATAGTGTCCTTATGGTTTGAACCCATCTCGCGCTTAACCGAGGAGATGGTGCGGTCGGGGTTTGTGATGGCCTGACGCTTTGCGACCTGGCCAACCATGCGCTCGCCGGTTTTGGAAAACGCGACGACGGACGGGGTGGTGCGTGCGCCTTCTGCGCTGGAAATTACGACTGCCTCTCCGCCTTCCATGACGGCGACGCAGCTATTAGTAGTACCAAGGTCTATTCCTATAATTTTTCCCATGATGAATGCCTCCAATATTTAAAGGATAAAGTTTATCTGTTTATGTGAAAGGGTCTCAGTTAGCGACCTTTACGGCGGCGAATCTGATGACCTTATCGCCCATTTTAAAGCCCTTTTGAAACTCCATGACGATCTCGTTCTCGCCCTTGGTCTCATCGACCTCGTGCATGACCGCGTCGTGGACTGCGGGGTCAAATTCTTTTCCCACGGCCTCGATTTCCGTGATGCCGAGCCTTGCAAGCACGTCGTTAAACTGTGCCATTATGAGCTCGACGCCCTTGCGGTAAGCCTCGTCCTCCGTGGACTGCTCGAGTGCGCGGACAAGGTTGTCATAGACCGGCAGGAATTTTGTGACTGTGTCTGCGCGAACATCGGAATAGATGCCCTCGCGCTCTTTCGCGCTGCGCTTTCTATAGTTGTCGTACTCAGCCATCAGGCGGAGATATTTGTCCCGCTCTGCCTTGAGCGGAGCCTCCGGCGGTGTTGCGTCCGGCTTTGCTGCCGTATCCTCAACTGTCTCCTCGACAAGCTGCTCATCAGGTTGAGCTTCCGCCGCCGTTTCCTCGGGGTTTACGACCTCGGGGTTCTGCTCCTCCGGAGTGACCGGATCGTTTTTCTTGTTACTGCTCATGTAAATCTCCCTTTATGATGAGTTTGTTGTCAAGGCTGGGCGGCGGCGGTGCGCCTCCCCCTAAGCGCTGGGACAGCGCCTTGGCAAGCAGCGCGAGCTTTGCCGCGACCTTGGAATAGTCCATTCTGGTGGGGCCCACAACACCGATCAGTCCCTTCGTGTTGTCGCCCATGTCGTAGCTGGCGACGACCACGCTTGAGTCCCGCAGCTCCTCCGCCACGTTTTCCGGGCCGATGAGCACATGAACCTCGTCACCGTCGCCCAGATCAGAGATTGAAAAGTCACGCAGATGCTCCTGATCGGAGAGGTAGTTCATCAGCGCGTGTGCCTTGCCGGGGTCTCTGTACTCGGGCTGGGAAAGAAGCCGGTTCGCGCCGGTTACATAGGCCTCGGCCTCCTGCGACTCGGAGAGAACCTCGATTGCAAACGATGCGATGACTCCTGTGAAGCCCATGACATCATCAACCGCCCGCTCAGCCGCACGAATCATCAGCGGCGTTATCTTATCCTCTGTTATTCCCGTAAAATTGGCATTGAAAACAGAGGCTAAACGCTGTATCATATCTTGACCGACCGACACAGGCAGGCTCACAAGCTTGTTCTTAACGGTATTGTTGCTCATCATGGCAACTATTATAAATGTATTCGCATCTATATATATGAGATCGAAACGCTTTATCGTGGCAGGTGCGGGGGCAGAAAATGCCAGCGCGGGGTAGTTTGTGAGACTCGACGCAATTGAGCTGACGTTGGATATGAGTCCGTCCAGCTCCCTGAGCTTGTCGTTTAAGCCCCGGTTAATCTCCTCCGTCTCCTCAAGTGAGAGCCGCTGGCGCTCCATAAGCTCGTTTACGTACATTCGGTAGCCCTGCGGCGTCGGAATGCGTCCGGCAGAGGTGTGCGGCTGCTCGAGATAACCCAGGGACACCAGCTCCGCCAGCTCGTTGCGTATAGTAGCCGATGAGCAGCCGAGGTTTGCAGTGTTCGCAATGGTTTTTGAGCCCACAGGTTCCGCAGTTTTGATATATTCATCAACAACTGCGGTCAGTATTTTCTTTTTCCTAAGGCTCAGTTCCATGTTACGCCCCTGTCTGGCACCCGTAATATTTTCGTTGGCACTCTCGTGCTTCGAGTGCTAATATAACACCCTGCCCTGCCCTTGTCAAGTGCCGTAAAAGAATAATTGACAGATTATTCATAAATGATAGAATATAATGTAGATTGTGACATAATCCTCAGGAGGATGCGTATGAAGAAGCTCCTAACACTATTAATAGCAGCATTTATTTTGGTCTTTTCCGCTTGTGGCGCTCTTGCCCCGCCGGAGCCTTCGCCCGAGCCGACGCCCATCCCGGACTACAGCTTCAGCCGCGGCACTTTTCCGACGCTTGCGGCAGGGCTCACGACCGAGCCGCTCACGAGCGCTGTGGCGAGCATCATGCTCGGAGAGAGCCGCGACGAGATCGAAGATCTCGTGCTGGCAGGCTCCACCGCCGACGCCTGGCTCGCCCTTCAAAACGGCAGTGCGGGGCTTGTGATCGCGGCTGAGGGTGCTTCTGTGCCCTCCGGCATTGAAACCGTGCAGATTGCGCGCGAGGGACTGGTGTTTTTCACCGGCGACGGCAACAGCCTTGACAGTCTGACAACAGACCAGCTCAAAAAGATTTTTTCCGGCGATATAACAAACTGGAAGGCGCTCGGCGGCAAGGATGAGGCGATTGGTATAATCGCAAAGTCCGAGGGTTCCGGCTCGCTTGCCGCGCTGGAGCGGCTTCTGGATATTTCAGGGCTTGAACTCGACGGCGCGGACTTTGACACTTCCTCCGGAGCCCTGGGCTTTGCCTTTTTCCACGGCGCGGAGAACATGGGTCTTGCAAGCGGCATGAAGATACTTGCGGTAGACGGCGTGCAGCCCTCACCCGAGACGATATCTTCCGGCGAATATGCGCTCGTATGCGGTTATCTTGCCGGAATAAGCGAAAATGCGCCCAAGAACGGCCCCGAGCGCGCCCTGCTCCAGTGGCTGCAGAGCGATATTGGACAGGCATTTGTCTCAGCTCAGGGATATGTGAGGTGACCCGATGAAAAAACTTTTAGCGATAGCGCTTTTACTTGCGCTGCTGCTGTCCGGCTGCGGCCTGACAGATCAGCTTGCCGCAGTGAAGAAGCAGTATATTGACCCTGCCCTTGAGCAGGCGGAGTCAGGCGTTGCGCCGCCGGCGCGCACGAATGAGGGCAGCGGCCCGAACGTGCTCACCGACCGCACAAAGCTGACGGAGTATTCAGCCGGGGGTGCCATCTTCTCCCGTCTGTCCGGCAGCTATATTGACGAGCTCACAATCTCAGGCTCTTACGGTCGTCTGCTGAACAGCGGCAACATGCTGCTGACCACCGACGGGATGATCGTACTCGACGCCGAATGTGAAATCCAGCCGCTCTCCTACGAGAAGAGCAGCGGCGAGCTTGTCTATTCTGATATGTATGTTCTTTATGACGGCAGTAAATATGCCCTTTGCGCCGCCGACGGCTCATGGGCAACGGACTTTTTATACAGTGAGATACTCGGCATGCCTCTCGGCGCGCTGTGCATATCGGATCTGGACGCGAACGGAGCCCTGTGCTATTCCAGAGACGGCAGCATCGCATTCAATACCGCAAACTTTGCAGAGCTCTCCTTGCTCGCGAGCGGCAGCATCGCAAGCCTCGCGGAGTATAGCAGCGGTCATATGCGCTGCGAGTTTAGCAACGGTCAGTACGGTTACATTTCGGCAGACGGCTCAATTTTGAACCGCCATGTCAATCTGCCCAGCTATTTTGACGATGAGCGGATCTTCTCCGAGGGTCTGGCTGCCGTCAATAACAGCGGCGTCTGGGGCTATCTCGGCACGGACGGCGCCTTTGTGATTGAGCGCTCGTTTAGCCAGGCGGGCAGCTTCCGCGGCGGCATCGCGGCGGTCGTGAAGGACGGCGTCTGGAGCATAATCAACAAATCCGGCGAGGTCAAAAAGCAGTTTCCGAACGCCAGTGAGGTCACCGTCTCCAGCGGCTATGTGACAGTTGACGGCGAGTATTACAGCGCCGCGACGCTTGAGCCCGCGGTGTTCTACGACTACGAGGGCACTCCCTGCAACGGCGATTTTTGGGTACGCGGCGAAAACGGTGTCCGTGTTTTTCTCGCAAACGGCAAGCAGGTTTATTTCTCGGGCGCGGCGGAGCTGCTCGATCGCTCGGGCGATCTCTGGAGCGTCGTCCTGGCTGACGGGACGCAGGCGGTGATGGACGCGAACAGCCGTGTAAGCGTTTTTGGCGACACCTCCTTTGTCAAGGACGCCGCCACCGGCGAAACCTATATCTGGTCCGCAACGGGCGGACTGCTTTACAACTCCTCGGCTACGCTCATCGCCTCGGACAGCACAGGCTACGTCGTTGACGGCTACACTCTCTGCCGGGACGGCTTATGGCAGGGCTGGAAGACAAGCGGCGACGAGTGGGTGTTCCGTGTCCCAACAGCTCAGATAGACTGAAACATAATTGTGGAGGTATTCATATGAATAAGAAGGCCCTGGTCATCGAGGACGACAAAAATATAGCCGAGCTGCTGCGTCTCTATCTGGAGAAGGACGGCTTTGAGGTTGTCATCGCCGGCGACGGCGGCAGCGGACTTCAGCTTGCGGGCGAGACAGCGCCCGATGTTATTTTGCTGGACATCATGCTGCCCGTAATGGACGGCTGGCAGGTCTGCCGCGAGATTCGCCGCGACAGCAAGGCCGCAATTGCCAAAACGCCCATTATAATGCTGACCGCCAAGGGCGAGACCTTTGACAAGGTCTCGGGTCTTGAGATGGGCGCTGACGACTATGTCACGAAGCCCTTCGAGGTCAAGGAGCTGCTGGCGAGAATTCACGCCGTTATGCGCCGCAGCGACAGCTCGGATATAAACGGCGATAAAAAGCTCTCGTTTGACAAGCTTGTAATCAATCTCGATTCGTACGAGCTTATCGTGGACGGCAAAAAGGTGGACACCCCTCCCAAGGAGATGGAGCTTCTGTATCATCTGGCTTCCTCGCCCAACCGTGTCTATACCCGCAACCAGCTCCTGGACGAGGTCTGGGGCTTCGATTACTTCGGCGATTCACGCACGGTCGACGTACATATCAAGCGACTGCGTGAGAAGCTTGAAGGCGTTTCGGACAACTGGTCGCTCAAGACCGTCTGGGGCGTTGGCTATAAATTCGAACTAAACTAAGCCGTACACGCATATAACGCCAGCCCGGGGGATACTATGAAAAGTATATATTTCAAAAATTTTCTGGCCACTGCCATGCTGGTTCTGATGAGCTTTCTCATAATAGGCGTGGCCTTCATCTTCATCGGCCGCAGCTATGTCATAAGCTCACATAGGGATAACATGGAAAAAAGCGCGGGCTTCATCTCGCATATCGCACTTACGCAGAGTCCTGAGCGCGATTTTTCAGATCTCACACTGCGCACACTCTTATCCAGCACATCGGACATAACCGGAAACCAAATTTTCATATCGGACGTGAACGGCAACATCGTAAACTGCTCCGACGCGCCCAATGAGTGCACCCATATCGGCGCGCGGCTCGATGCGGTCACGATGTACACCCTCCAAACCAACGGCACTATCGACGTTGTGAGCAATCTGAGCGGCATTTTCGACGGTCCGCGCTATGTCTACGCAATTCCCATCAAGTACGGAAATTTTGAACACATCTTCGGCTACGTGTTCGTAAGCACGGACAGCTCGACGATTATCGGGGCATGGAGCGCATTCATCTGGGTGTTTTTTGCTGTGACGATGGCTGTTACCATGCTGGCGCTGATGATGTCACTTGTGACCTCAAAGCGCATGGCTCAGCCCCTCGCCGAGATGGCGGCGGC
>CAZHUG010000087.1:0-6061 GCA_964535405.1 uncultured Oscillospiraceae bacterium
GGAATAAGTAGCCAGCGTGTCCAACCGGTGGCGAGCTCTGCACCAAGCACGGAGCCCATGGTTGAGAAGCCAACGTTGACGCCAAGCATAAAGATGACCAGCCCTGCAAAGGTGTATACAAGGCCAATTATTATGCGTATAAAGGGCATCTTGCGCAGTTTAAGAGAAAAGACCTGAAAGATTAGAAAGAATACGACGATCGGAGCAAGCGCGACAGCAATTTCAAGCAAATATGTCGGCAATGCATCGACATAGGACAGACCTAGATTGACAGTGTTGCCATAGTTTTGTGCAGTTATTACATCGACGGGAGCACTCTCGCTTTGGTATATGAAGCCCAGCAATAAAACTGCGAGTATGGGGCCGACCGAGCAGAGTCCAACAAGTCCGAAGCTGTCAGCCTCGGCGTTCTTATCGCTTCGTATGGATGAGACACCGATACCAATTGCCATGATAAACGGAACTGTCATAGGCCCCGTCGTAACACCGCCTGAGTCAAAGGCGACACCGAGGAAAGTGGGGTCGGAATTGAATGCGAGGATAAAAATAAGTGTGTAAAAGCCTAGCATCAGCCAGTTATATTTAATGTTAAAGAGTATACGCAACATGCATATCACAAGAAAAATGCCGACACCGATCGAGACTGTCAGGATCAATACAGTGGTATCGATGTGGGGGACGTTTGTAGCGAGAACCTGAAGGTCCGGCTCGGCGATCGTGATTGAGGCGCCGAGGATAAAGCTAATAATTATGATGAACCAGAGCTTACGTGTCTTAGTCATTTTAGCGCCCATATATGTGCCGATCGGTGTCATGGACATGTCAGAGCCAAGAGAGAAAAGACCCATGCCCACCATGAGGCATACTGTGCCTATGCAGAACGACAAAACGAGCTCTGCCGATACGGGAACGATAGTAAAGCACAATAGCAGAACAATTAGAGCAATTGGTAGGACGGATTTAACAGCTTCATTGAGTTTTTCGCGGATGATGGTTTTGTTTGCCAAGAGATCACTCCTTCTGGGAAGAGCAAAAGCATGTGAAATTTATATAGGTATAACCGAAAAAGCTAAAAGATATAATGCAAGGAAATGCCGCAAAGGACAGGTACACCTTTGCGGCACATCGGGATTGTCTTGCCTGTAGAAGCAGCTTTTGTCTGATAGGGTGCAAAAGATTTTCAAAACGGGCAAAGCGACAATATCTATGGGCTAAAACGGCGCTTTTGCTACACGAATAATTTGATAGGTATAATGATATTATGAAACATCGCTTAAGTCAACTTAATTTTAATTAACATTTGGTGAACTTAGCCAGTTTCAAATGAAATTACTTGTGTAGATATTTGAAGCGCTTAGATTTGATAAGTGCGGCATGCAAGGCAGTGGAGGCAGCTACTCCGAAAACACCCTGAACCAGATTTGTAGGTATGGAACCTGCGGCGGCGATGCCATAGCCGAGGATGAGACTCTCGTATCCGAAGTATCCCAGCATCATTATGAGCTCGGCACATATCCCCGAGAAAACAGTGACCGATATGCGCTGTTTTTTGTCATGAGTCAGTATCGCACCTGCCACAAGAGCCATTGCAGCCTTTATGATAACTGTGCCCGGAACATACTGCACGTAACCGGCGATGAGATCAGCGAGCCCGGAGCCGAGTCCGGCGGCAAGCGCGCCCCACTGCGGGCCGAGAATGAACGCGCACAGCAGAACAAAAGCGTCACCCGCGTGGATGTATCCGAAGAGCGTAGGAAATTTCGGATACATGGTGATCACACAACAGAGTGCGGCAAAAAGTCCGGAGAAAACAAGCTTACGGGTTGTTGTTTTCATGATGAACCTCCGTTTGCCCGGGAGTGAGACGTATCGCGGCGAGGCAAATGCCCAGCAAGATGAAGAATGCAAAAAGAATTCTTGGATAGTACCAGATATATTCGAACACTGAGGCGACCGCGATGCCGACGAAGGCGGAAAGACAGGCGATGAGAGTGTTTCTAAGCTCCGGTGCCGGTCTGCGGCAGATGGCGCAGGCAGTGTCTTTGAGGTTCCTGAGCATCATCCACATAAAGGAGAAGAAACCGAGCGCACCTGTCTCTAGAATCAGCTCAAAATACAGCATTTGGGAGTGATATACACCCTTGGTTGCGCCCTCAAGCGCATATGAGGGATACAGATTTGCAAAGGTGTATGGACCCATGCCGATGCCCGTGATGCCGTGATCACCTATAATATTCAAGATTCCCTGCCAGGTTACAAGCCTGTGGTTGGCGGAGGAGTCCCTGTTGTTAAAGATGGTCGAGAACCGCGTTGTTATGCTGTCCGGCAAAAACGGAACGATAAGCAGTGCTGCAAAAAAAGCCAGCGGGATGAGCTTCTTATCCGAATAGTAAGCGAATACCAGCGCAGCCAGCATGATTGACAACCAGCTTGAGCGCGAATATGTCATTACAAGCGCCAGCATAGGCAGCGCAAGCGCGCATGAGAGGAAAAAGCGCAGACGCACATCCCTCTGGTTCATGGCGAAGGCGACACACAGCGGCGTGAACAACACCAGAAACTCTGCGTAGTTGTTGGGGTTGTCGAGCGTCGAATAGACACGTCCGGGAACGCCGACGTTGATGGAGAGGTCGGTGAAGGAGGAGCTCACGGCAACGCCCATGAAGCGCTGGGCTATGGCGTAGACGGCCGTCAACATGACCGCGGCATAAATATAGCCCATGAGTCTGTTGATGCGCGCCATGTCCGACAGGTCGGACACGATGACGTACATCAAAATAAAAGCTGCGAAGAAGAAGCTGAGAATCCTGACGCTGTCGCTCAGATCGCTCGTAAAGGCGAGACTGATGACGCAGGCGATTGCAAAAAGCAGGAAGGGGAGACCCAGTTCGTGCGGGTAGACGACCCTCCGCGCTCCCGCAGCGGCTAAAAGTGAATATAGCCCGAAGAGTCCGATGGAGGCGAGCACGGCATAGCCGTTCGACCACATAGAGTGCGGCGCTATAAACATCACGAGCACGAAGGCACATAGAATAAACTCAAAATTGCAGACATGAGAGCCGCGTGCGAGCCTCACAAAGAGGCTTCCGTCTGCCGCCGGTGTAAATACGCTCAAAACAGCCTTAAATATGCGCAGGAAAAAGTTCCAGATGGCGTTTACGACGCGGGTGAAGAGACAGCGACCGTAAAAGCGCTCAACTGCGCTGTCTTTTTTGAGAAAACCAACTATTGCACTGTTGCAAAAGGCCAGATGAAAGGGCCTGTATATTGCGTATAGAATGGAAAATAGCACACTGTACTGCCACCAGCCATAAACGCGGCCAAGCACACTGTCACGAAGCAAGACGGATCACTCCCTTCCGGAAAAGTTAATATCCATTTCAGTCGACTACCTGTATGTCGGAAACGCGGACAAACATCTTGCAATTACCGGAATAGATCGCCATCGAGTGGCCAATGCCGTAAAGAGTGCCGTCAATTGTCACTCCGTGAGGGCCGATGACGCCAAGACATTCAATCTCGGCGACGACCGAGCGGAAAGTGTCCTTTGAATACGGCACAATAACGCCGGAGGGGTTCGTGAGATAGGACTCGGAATCACCGGTCTCCCAGGCAGAAAGGCTGCCGAGAACCGTGTTTGCGGCGGAATCAAATATCTCGTCACCGACAGCGAGCCTGTCAACGGCGAAGGTGCTGGCCTCTTCACAGTATACCGAGACAATAACCTTCTGTGTGCCGCCGGTATCCCCGGAAGGGCCAAAAAACCTGAAGCCGAGAAATGCTACAACTGCGATGATAGCGATTATCACGAGCAGATCGATAAGATTAATTTTTCCAAAAAGACGTCCCTTTTCGTCTATCATAGTGTTTGCCTCCAAAAATTACTGATATGTTTGGAATACATCCCATGCGAGCTTGCATAGGTCGAATTCCTCGCCGATCTTCCGAAGTGCCGCGGCTGAATACTCCGCGCGAAGCGTCTCATCGTCCATCAGCTTTAGTATAGCCCCGGCAAAGCCGTCCACATCACCGTGTTTAAAGACGAAGCCGCAGACCGTATTTGTCTCGGCAAGATCGCGGTTTCCGCCGACGTCCGTGACGACGAGCGGCAGACCGGCGTTCATGGCCTCAAGGATCGCGAAGCTCATCGCCTCGTTTCTTGAGCTTGAGTTTAGATAGATGTCCGAGCCCCGCAGTATACGGGGGGTGTCGGTTCTGTAGCCTGCCTGGAGAACATTGTGGGACAGTCCAAGCTCAGAAACCCTGGCTTTAACATCTCCAAACTCGTCCCCGTCGCCGCAGATGACACAGCAAAAAGGCTTGTCCGTGAGCGTTTTAAGCTTTGCGAGCGCGTCGAGCAGGAAGTTAAGACCCTTTTCGGGCGAGTACCGGGCCAGTATGCTCATGACAAAGCAGTCGTCTGCTATGCCGAGCTCCGAACGGATACTTGCGTCTGTTGTGCGGGTGTTTGCAGGCTCTATGCCATTATATATAACCTGAATTCGCTCGGGACACACACCGTTTGAGATCATAATATCACGGCCCTCGCGGCATACAGCGATGATGCGGTGGTCACGCGCTGTGAATATCCGGTTTAAAATGCGCCATCTCAGTCCGGAATAGATTGTAAGATGGTTCGTGTAGACTACGCGGACTTTTTTGTAGTAGCGCTGTGAGAGCAGAGCTATTATGTTCTCCATGGGGTATTGCGCGTGTATGACATCAATATTGTTGTCACTGCAGTAGGCTGCAAGCTTCTTTGCTGAGGAGAGCGCCTTTCTTTGGCTCATCTCAAGCTGCAAAGAAGGTATGCCCCGCTCCGCCATCTTCTCAGACAGCTCGCCCGGGACATTGTAGGCGAAAAAACAAGACTTGCCGGCCTCGGTGAAAATGCTGACGAGGTTTTCAACGTATTTCTCAGTACCGGCCTTGCCGGCAAAATTGATAAGATACAGAATTTTCAAGGCAACAGACCTCCTAAAGATTACTAGCACAGTATATAATATCCGCGACCCAGCGTCAAGCAAAGACGCTTGCGGCTGCGACAAAATTATGCTAACATGTGCATTTAGAGGTGGTTATATTGACAGAAAAGTTATTTAACTCTGACAGCCATATTAAGAGCTTTTCGGCGCTCGTAATATCCTGCACACAGGAGAGCGGTGGATTTGCCGTTGTGCTTGACCGCACGGCGTTTTTTCCGGGTGGCGGCGGACAGGCTCATGATCCCGGCACGATAAACGGTCTTTCCATATTGAATATGCGCGAGGAGGCCGCGACAATAGTCCATATCCTGCCCGAAGCGCTTGAAACCGGCACGAGAGTAGACTGCCTTATCGATTGGCAGACGAAGTTTCATACAATGCAGTCGCACTCGGGCGAGCATATAGTCTCCGGCACGGTGCACAGGCTCTTTGGCTTTGAAAATGTCGGCTTTCACATGGGTGAAAACGGCATGACTCTCGATTTCTCAGGAGAGCTGAGCGCTGAGGATTTAGACCGCGTGGAGTGCGAGGCAAATGAGGCCGTGTGGCAGAACTTGCCCGTTTTTGCGGAGATGCCCGATGCCGAGGCGCTCTCAGCCATGGAATACCGCAGCAAAAAAGAGCTCGATGGTGAGGTTCGCATCGTTGAGATTCCCGGTGTTGACCGCTGTGCCTGCTGTGCGCCGCATGTCAACAGAACAGGCGAGATTGGCGCAATAAAGATCATAGACTCGATGCGCCACCGGGGCGGCACGCGCCTCACGCTTATCTGCGGCGCGGCTGCGCTGCGCAACTATGCGGCTCTGCACAAAAACACGGTTGCAATTTCAAACGCGCTGTCTGCAAAGCGGCTTGAAACAGCAGCTGCTGTTTCGCGGGTCATGGCAGAGCTTGAGGAGCGCAAGAGCGAAATTGTTTTACTCAGGCGTGAGCTTTTAGATTATAAAATTGCAGGCGATACTTTAAGTTTACTTTTAAAGAGTGATAAAAAAATTAAAGCAACTTATTATTTTACAAGTGAAGAAGAAAAGAATTTTTACCAAAATAATTTGGGTTTGGGACAGATTTTAAGTGTC
>CAZHUG010000088.1:0-5887 GCA_964535405.1 uncultured Oscillospiraceae bacterium
GCTTGTCCATAGTCTTGTCGTCCTTCTCAACGAGGTCCCACTTGTTGACGACGATTATGCTCGCTTTGCCGGCCTCATGCGCCATGCCGGCGATCTTAGTGTCCTGATCCGTCACGCCGTCGCGCGCGTCTATCATTATAATACATACGTCCGCACGCTCAATCGCCAGCTGGGCGCGCATGACGGAAAATTTCTCAATTCTGCCGTCTACCTTGGACTTGCGCCGGATCCCGGCTGTGTCGATAAAGGTATACTTGCCGTGTTTGTTTTCAAAGGGAGTGTCAACCGCGTCACGGGTGGTGCCCGCAACGTCGGACACGATGACGCGCTTCTCGCCGAGGATGAGATTGATGAGCGAGGACTTGCCGACGTTTGGTTTGCCGATTACGGCGACCTTTATGCGGTCATCATCTTCATCATTCTCGCCGCCCTGCGGGAAGTGCTTGACGCACTCATCCAGAAGGTCGCCCGTGCCGTGTCCGTGAACTGCCGACACCGCAATCGGGTCCCCCAGGCCAAGCGCGTAAAATTCGTATATGCCCGGGTCAGGCAGACCCGTGGAGTCCATCTTGTTCACAGCCAGAACCACAGGCTTGCCCGAGCGCAGCAGCATGTTTGCCACTTCCCGGTCTGCCGCGGTCACGCCTGTGCCAATCTCAGTCACGAGGACTATAACATCCGCCGCGTCGATTGCAATATACGCCTGCTCGCGCATGAAAAGCAGTATTTCATTGTCTGTCGTCGGCTCAATTCCGCCGGTATCCACCACGTCAAAGGTGTGCCCGCACCATTCGCACTCGGCATAAAGCCGGTCACGAGTCACGCCGGGCGTATCCTCGACAATGGACAGACGCTTGCCGACGAGCCGGTTAAATAATAGTGATTTTCCAACGTTGGGTCGTCCAACGATTGCTACAAGGGGTCTGGACATTTCCATGGCCTCCTTTTTATAATTTATGTTTCGTCCGCCTCTCGGGACGTGAAGCTGCCGGGGCCGGGGGCTGCACCCCCGCCAAGCATGGCGGCGAGAAGCTCGTCCCCGGAGCCGCCGATCGGAATGACCGGCACTCCCAGCGCAGCCGACGCCTCATCCAGCGTGAGATCATCCAAGAAAACTCCCTCGCCGTGCCGGAGCATGTTTTGGGGAATGAGCACGCGAGCGCCCAGCTCTTTGCCCTTTAGCTGCCGCACAAGATCCCCGCCGGTCACAAGTCCTGCAACGTCAATTGTGTGACCGAAGAAATCATTTACAATTGCGTAAACTCTTCCCTTTATCTTATCACATTTTTTATGAGCAGTCTGTAAAAGTTTATCCAAAAGCGGAGCTGCCGAGACACCCGTTGCGATGCAAAACGGCTCTTCTCTGCCTGAATTGGGGTCTTGCGCAGCCAATGCCGCAAAAAAATCCGTCTCCAGCAGGCGAAGGAGACCCACGCCATTTTCAAGCTGGCTGTAGCCCTCATAGTACTCGTCAGCCGGGACGGGTCTGCCCGCCTTCAAATACAGCTCGTCCGAGCAGTAGAAAATCCTGCTGCCGAATCGCTCCAGGCACCGGGCGGCAAAGGCCTCAACCCTGTCTATCGTCTCCCCGGCTCGCTCTTTATCAAAGGGCGTCAGCTCCGGCAGGCCCTCGCGATGCTTCGTGATGCCCAGCGGCACGATAGAGACGCTGTTGACCGAGGGATAAAACTCCGAAAGCTCGCGCATTGAGCGCGTGAGCTGCTCACGGTCGTTGTGTTCAGGACAGCAGACGATCTGGCAGTCCACCGTTATGCCCGCCTTTGCGAGCTTTCGCAAGGGCGTAATTATATCCGCAGCCTTGGGATTGCCCATGAGCTCGGCACGCAGCTCTGGATCGGTTGCGTGTACGGAAACGTTTATCGGGCTTATCCTGAGCGCGCAAATCCTGTCAAGTTCGCGCTCGGACAGGTTTGTAAGGGTAATGTAGCTACCCGTGAGGAAGGACAGGCGCGCATCGTCGTCCTTGAAATACAGGGTCTTGCGCATTCCCTTAGGCAGCTGGTCGATGAAGCAGAATTTGCAGCGGTTTGAACAGCCCCAGGGTTTATCCATGAGATATTCCGCAAAATCCAGTCCCAGCTCTGCGCCCGGCTCATGCCGGAGCTTGACCGTGTATTTCTGCCCGCTTTCGCCGGATTGAAAGACCAGAAGAAGCCGCGGCTCATAGCCCCAGTAGCGATAATCGAGCACATCCTCGACCTCATGTCCGTTTATGGAAACAAGACAATCCCCCGCGCGAACCCTCTTGCGCAGCGGACTGTCATCATCAATATGTGTTATTGTGTTGAGCATTTTCCCTCTCCCGCATAGCAAAAGAAGGGGAGGCGACGCCTTCCCTTCTCAAGCTTCAATTACTTGCTCTCCTCGATCTTGAGGACGGTGCGCCCATTATACTGGCCGCAGGCCTTGCAGACGCGGTGAGGCAGATGGTAAGCGCCGCAGTTGGGGCACTGTACTATGCTTGGAGCCTCGAGCTTCCAGACAGATGAACGTCTCTTGTTGCGTCTTTGTCTGGATGTTTTACTTTTAGGAACTGCCATGACTTACACCTCCCGTAGCTGTTTCAGAGCAGCTAACTTCTTTCTTTATCCAAAAGCTGCTCAAGCACAGCTAATCTTGGATCAGGTTTTTTCTTGCAGGAGCAGGGACCGTCGTTGAGGTCCTTTCCACACTCCGCACAAACGCCCTTGCAATCCTCTTTACACAGGAACTTCGTCTCCATGTCAAGGATAAGAGCCGTCTCGAGCACATCGTCTAAATCCAGCCAGTCGCCTTCAAGCAAGAAGGCCGTGACATCGTCCGGCTCCTCGCCGGATACCACAAGAGCGTCAAGCTCCGTGGTTTTTGTGCTCTCAAACTCGCGTCCGCAGCGGTCGCAGGCGCAAATCATTTCTGCTGTTATTTCCCCGCGGACGGTCAGTACACCGGCAGTGTTTTTGACCTGGCCGTGAGCGCTGGGATTGCTGATATATTCCCTAACAGACGGAAAATCGAGCCGAGCCGCTAAGAGCTCCTGCTCGAATGGGACCCAGCCACCGGGTACGTCTATTATTTCTCGCAAATCGAGTTTCAAGGCGCATTCCCCCTCTATAGCCGCTTTGGTATTATAATTGAATTGCGGGGGCTTGTCAACATAGTTTCACTGATTTTTTTGCCCCAAAGCCCTTGAAACATGCCGGATACAGCCATTTTCGCCCATGTCTCAGTATGCGTGTTCAAAGTGCCGGGCCTGGCAATGCTTTTTCGCGAGAGCCTATTGTCCCGCTTTTTCGTACTTATCATACTCGCTTACAAACTGTTTAAAGTTCTCTTCTCCCATTTTGAATGTCAATTCATCCTCGGAGTACTCTCTTGTCACGCCCTGGAGAATATTGTCATCGCAGTCTATTCCCAAAGCACGCATAGCCTCCACAGCAAATTCACGAAAAGCGAAGCCGAGTGCCGTTATTATATTTTTATCCCGGACTACAGGCTTATGCAGCACATTATATCTGGGTATAAAATCACAATATTGGATCATTTCATCAAACAGCCCGCATGTAAATTTACAATCCTCGAGCAGGCCGGCCCTAGCCAGCAAAAGCGGCGAGCTTGAGATGCTTGCAATCAAAATATCCTTGCCGGCCAGGCTTCTTAAAAACTCTATATTCCCCTCATCGAAAAGGGCAGGTATCGGATTTATAATCCCCGGCAATATCAAGCAGGCGTAATCGCCGCAGTTAAATTCGTCAAATGTTTTATCCGCAATCACTTGAAAGCCGTCCTCGCTCAGCATTATATCCTTTGAGGACGCAAACACGGATATCTCCCGCTCATCCCAGAGAGTCAGACAAGAGGTCAAACAGCTTATTTCCTGAAGACTGAAATATGGATATATCATCACCGCGATTTTCTTTTTAGTCATCACTGATCGCCTCCTCATAATACAATTATTCTTCGCTTAAAAAACGTCCGATCGCCGATGGATTTTACAGTTATTTTCATCATCTCTGCCTTTAGCTTCAAGCACACACTGTCAGTATACAAAAGCACAGCACGAAAAGCAAGGGCGCTGAGCCAACCCGCAGTTGACAAACTCCAGGTTTTGACCGATAATTTCATTATGAAAGAATTTGTTGTCAGAAAAAATGACGCCGGACAGCGCCTTGACCGATTCGTCGGCAAGGCCGTGCCGCTTTTGCCCGAATCCCTGCTGCAAAAATACATCCGCATTAAGCGGATCAAGCTAAACGGCAAAGGCGCAAAGCGGGATTTACACCTGTCTGAGGGCGATGTCCTTCAGCTTTATATCAACGATGAGTTTTTTGAAAAGCCGCGGGAGGAAAACTCATATTTGAAGGTGGGGGTGCCGCGTTTAGACATAATATACGAGGACGAAAACCTCCTGCTGGTCGATAAAAAACCAGGGGTACTGTGCCACTCTACAGGCGCATGTGATCACAACACCCTCGTCGCGAACATTCAGGCGCGGGCATATCAAAGCGGGCAGTGGAATCCGCGCGCGGAGCACAGCTTTGCCCCGGCCCTGTGCAACCGCATTGACAGGAACACCGGCGGCATCGTAATCGCCGCCAAAAACGCCGAGGCACTGCGCGCGATGAACAGCAAAATCCAGACCCGCGAGGTTGGAAAATACTATCTGTGCGTCGTGGTCGGAAAGCCCGCGCCTGCTGAGGGCACAATCGAGAGCTATCTCACTAAAAACGAGGAGAAAAACCAGGTTTTTCTCTCCGACACGCAAACGCCCGGCAGCAAGCTCGCCATCACGCACTACCGAACAATCGCAACTAGGGACGGACTCTCGCTCGTCGAGTGTCAGCTCGGCACCGGCAGAACACACCAGATTCGCGCACAGATGGCAAGCCGGGGCTGGCCGCTTTTAGGAGATGTAAAATATGGAAATGCCCGGGAGAACAAATTGCGCGGCGAGAGCGGTCAACTGCTGTATTCCTATCGGATTTCCTTTGATTTTGAGGACTGTCCGCAATCGCTTGAAGGCCTTGCGGGACAGTGCTTTCAGCTGTCCTCGCTTGGCTTCACAGAAAAATATTTCAGCGGCATTCGATTTTGATTGACAATCCGCGATATTATCTGTATATTCATGCTATATTCTGTCAGGGGTCGCCGGGTCATAGGCGGCCCCCAAGCAAAGAGGGGGAGGATAATGACCAAAGAACTTATTCGTCTGGTTGATTGCCGGATGGACTTTGACGGTGAAACCGTACTTGATTCAATTAACCTTTATATTAAGGACAAGGAGTTCCTCACACTGCTCGGGCCTTCGGGCTGCGGGAAAACGACTACTCTTCGCATCATTGGTGGATTTTTGCAACCGACCAGTGGCGATTTGTTGTTCTCTGGTGTGAGGACTAATGATGTTCCGCCTCACAAACGGCGCGTCAACACGGTGTTTCAGAAGTATGCCCTGTTTCCTCATCTGGACGTTTATGAGAACGTCGCTTTTGGCCTGCGCCTGTATAAGGTGCCGGAAGATGAGATAAAACAGCGGGTTACAGAGATGCTTAAAATAGTCTCTCTGACGGGCTTTGAAAAACGCAGGGTACACCAGCTCTCAGGCGGTCAGCAGCAACGCGTTGCCATCGCCCGCGCCCTGGTCAACAGGCCCAAGGTCCTGCTTCTGGACGAACCGCTGGGCGCGCTCGATCTGCGTCTGCGCAAAGACATGCAGAACGAGCTAAAGCGCATTCAGCAGCAGCTGGAAATCACCTTCATATATGTAACACACGATCAGGAAGAAGCTCTGACCATGAGCGATACCGTAGTCGTCATGGACAGAGGGCGTATTCAGCAGATCGGCACTCCCGAGGATATCTATAACGAGCCGAAAAACGCTTTCGTTGCCGAC
>CAZHUG010000089.1:0-5700 GCA_964535405.1 uncultured Oscillospiraceae bacterium
AACTGCAAAGGAGAATCGCCCAATGAGCAATGTCCATGTTTTCGATCATCCCCTCATCCAGCACAAGCTGTCAATCCTCCGCGACAAAGACACAGGTGTCAAGCAGTTTCGCGAGCTCATCGGAGAAATTGCGATGCTGATGTGCTACGAGGCAACGCGCGACCTTCCTCTCAGAGAGGTGGAAATTGAAACACCGGTAGCCATGGCAAGCTGCCGCCAGATCTCCGGAAAGAAGCTGGCCATTGTGCCAATTCTCCGCGCAGGACTCGGCATGGTTGACGGCATGGTCGCCATGATGCCCAACGTGCGCGTCGGTCATATCGGCCTTTACCGCGATCCCAACACCCTTCAGCCTGTGAAGTATTACTTCAAGATGCCGCCCGACATTGCCCAGCGCAACGTCATAATTGTCGATCCCATGCTGGCGACCGGCGGCAGCGCCTCGGCTTCCGTGACCTTCCTGAAGGAGGTCGGCGTCAAGAACGTCAAGCTGATGTGCATCATCGGCGCGCCTGAGGGTGTTGCGCGTATGCAGGAGGATCATCCCGACGTTGATATTTTTGTCGCGGGCATGGACAGCCATCTCGACAATCACGGATACATTGTCCCCGGTCTGGGCGACGCCGGTGACAGAATCTTCGGAACGAAATGATTGACAATAAAAATCAGCAGCAAAGAACGAAGTGCTCTTTGCTGCTGATTTTTACTACTATTTCTGCGTTTACTATACCACAAAATCGTTTACATTACAAGACTTGTATTATCCCCGCATTAGGTGTATTAAGTATAGGAGGTGATTTTTTTGGAACACGATTACCCGCTGCTGCCAATGCAGCTTCAGTTGCGCAGGGCGATGAACAGCCTGTCCGTCTGCAACGAGCTGAGTTCAAATTTTGGCCTCACTCTCACAGGCGACCAGATGCTCAGGCTGACCGAGCGGCGCTTTAAGGCTCTCAAGAGCACCGGCAGGGTCGAGTTCGGTGAAGGCGTTCTAACCAAGCTCGTGTTCGCCTTCTGTGACTCACCATTTATAAGTCCGGACAATTATGAGGATACTTTGGCTGAGCTTCAGGATATTTTCTACTATTTCAAGAGCGAAGCAATGGAGAGCCTCACCGACGACGAGCTCATAGACACCATGAAATCATCATTTGACGGCAAGGCGCAGGGCTCGCTTGAATATCTGTCCGGCACGTTACTTGAAAATCTCTGCCGCGGCATACACGGCGGAAGTGTTGACGACGAGACTGACGAAGACCTATGCGAGGAGGATTATGACTAATCATCTTACACCCCTTGACCCGCTGCCCCATGGAGACGAAGCTGACAACGGCACCCTTAATATACAGCTGAAGCTCTGGGACTTTATTGGCAAGCAGGTCAAGCGCTATACCTCCGGAGAGAGCAGTTCTGTGCCTCAGGAGCTGGGGCAGGAGCTGCTTAGCTCTGTTTGCTTCACGCTTGGCATAGACCTGGACGGCAATCCGGAGGATCTGACTTGGATTTTAGACGCGGACTTAGACCGGCGGTTTAAAGATGGCATTGCCGATATAAAGCGAAAAACCAAGCTTGGAAAAAGGCTGTGGCAAGCCGCCTGTATCGGCGCGCCGAAGCTCCGCAGCATTTCTCTTTATGATACGCTCAAGAGCATTGGCGAGTTTTTCAGGCACTATGATTACTATTATCTGGCTCACGATATTCCCTGTGATATTGACTATCAGCTCTGTCAGCCGGTTCCTGCAAAACTGCTCGGCATTGATTTCATCAACGAATACCTCAAGCGCATCATAATTGAAAATGAGCTTTTGAGCCTCTTTCCGAGCGAGACTTGCATCAGCCTGCTGGATGCTTACTGCCCTGATTACAGCGGACTTCTCATCAATCTCTATGAGCCTGTGGCGACAAACGTGATTGGCCTCGCGCTGATCGGCGAAGATGTTCGGAGGCTTGATATATCAGACTCCGAGCGCGAGCGCATAGCTGAGCTTTTAAGCCCCTTGCCGGAGGACGTACTCACCGAGCGTCTGCGCAGCGCGGCCTCTGCCGCCTGCGTCGCTCTCGGCATCACGAAGCTCCACGCCCGGCATTATATGAGAAAGCTTGCCGCCGCGCTGTACCCGCGCATAGACTCGGCGCTCTCCTCCGGCGGTCTTGAAGGCATATTTTTGGGCATGTCTGACTAAAACTGCACAAAACAGGTCACGGCTTAAGGCGTGACCTGTTTTGTTAGAGGCAGTAGCTCAGCGACTGAAAATAGCTCATGTCACCGTGAGCCGCTCAATACTATCGACAATTGAATACGAATTTGATATAATACTGTGTAAAATTCAATTATTCCAATGGAGGGGGTGTGCGTGTGAGACACTTTTTGAAGCTTGTGTTCTCTCGTTTTTTTCTTGTATGCGTGTTTATTTTAGCTCAGCTCGTAGCGCTTGCCATGATGCTGTTTCATTTTAGTGAACAGTACGCTATATTTCAGCTTATTTGCTATCTGCTCGCACTGGTGATGGTTGTATATATAATTAACCGCGAAGGCAGCTCCGCATTTAAAATTGGATGGATAATCACCATTTTATTTGCTCCCATCTTCGGCGTGCCAATGTACATCATCTTCGGCAAAAACCATGCACCGGAGTCGAAGCGAGAGATGGTCTGCGGAATGCGCACACGTTATTACAAGGCGATACGCGATGTTCCCTCCAGAGGCGCTGAAATAAAAGATCTGAATCCCGACGCTGCGATCCAATCCGCCTATCTTGAAAACTGCGCCGGCGCGCCTGTGTTTACAAACACTCAGACCGAATACTTCAAGCTTGGCGACGACATGTTCCCACGCATGCTTGAGGAGCTGCACCGTGCAAGGCGCTTTATCTTCTTGGAATACTTTATCATAAAGCCCGGCGTCATGTGGGACTCCATATTGGACATTCTTGCCCAGAAGGTTCACGAGGGTGTGGACGTTCGCATCATATACGACGACATGGGCTGCATAAGGACACTGCCCTCCGACTATTGCCAGCGGATGGAGTCGATCGGCATCCAATGCTGCGCATTTCAGCGTTTCCAGCCGGTGCTGACGGGCTCGTTTAACAACCGCGACCACAGAAAAATCTGCGTCATAGACGGCGTGATCGCCTTCACAGGCGGAATAAACCTCTCGGACGAATATATAAACGCAAAGCTCCGCTTCGGTCACTGGCTCGACTGCGGCATCATGGTCAAGGGCAACGCGGCATACAGCTTCACGCTGATGTTTCTGTCAATGTGGGACCATATCCGCAAGACCGAGGATGATCCCAATGATTTTCTGCCCTACGCCGCCGATTTGGCAGGCGTCGGTGACGACGGCTATGTTCAGCCCTTTGCAGACACCCCCATTGACGACGAAAATGTCAGCCTGAACGCCTATCTGAACATGATGAGCCGCGCCCAGAAATATATTTACATCTGCACGCCCTATCTCGTCATAAGCAACGAAATTATGACGGCGCTCACCTCCGCCGCCAAGAGCGGAATCGATGTCCGGCTCATAACCCCCGGCGTACCCGACAAATGGTATGTTCACGCCGTGACGCGCTCGTATTACGCGCCGCTCGTCCGCGCCGGAGTGAAGATTTATGAGTATATTCCCGGCTTCATCCACTCCAAAACCATTATTTGTGACGACGAGGTCGGCATCTGCGGAACGATCAATCTGGACTATCGCAGTCTGTTTCTGCACCATGAATGCGCGGTGTGGATGTATAAATCGAGCGCCATAGCCGACATAAAAGACAGCTTCCTCACCACACTGCCCAAATGCGCTGAAATAACCGAGGACTCCTGCAATCGCCGTCCCTTTGTCCAGAAGCTGGGGCAGAGTCTGTTGCGCGTATTTGCGCCCCTCATGTAACAGGTATAAAGGAGAAAACATGATTCATTTAGATATAACGCTGGACGAAATTGACTACGAATCCCTGCTGCGCGTCATCTCCGGCACGAGCTCCGGCTCCGGCGGAATTGTCGGCGGTGCCGCGGCGCTCGTCGGGCGCATGCCGCAGGAAAAGCGTGACCGCTTTGTCGCAGATATGATCACAAAAAACAGCGCGTCCCTCTCGAAAAAGCTGGAGGAGCTCGCGCATGAAAACGGCATCAAAGGCAAAATTACTAAAATATCCGCACGAACCTGAAAATTCCAAAGCATCCCAAGGCGACGAATGTCCACTCAATTTGAACGGAGGATAAAAATGTCAGACTACAACAAAATCACCCCGGAAATTGCCGAACAGCTCAAGGCTGTTGTCGGCGAGCAGCGCTTTTTTGTCGGTGAGGCGGTCAACGCCGATTACTCACACGACGAGATGCCGATCTACGGCAAGTTCTTCCCCGAGGCTGTCTGTGAGGTTCTGAGCACAGAAGAGGTCTCCGCAATCATGAAAATTTGCTCTGCAAATAAGATTCCGGTGACTCCGCGCGGCGCGGGCACCGGACTTGTCGGCGGCGCTGTGCCTCTGGCAGGCGGTGTTGTTCTGAGCACTGCGCGCATGAATAAAATACTCGAGTACGACATGAAAAACCTCGTCGTGCGCATCGAGGCGGGCGTTTTGCTCTGCGACCTGGCGGAAGACGCACTTGAGCGCGGCCTGATGTACCCGCCCGATCCGGGCGAGAAAACCGCCACAGTCGGCGGCAACGTCTCCACCAACGCCGGCGGCATGCGCGCCGTCAAATACGGCACCACGCGGGACTATGTAGTCGCCATGACAGTTGTTCTGCCGAACGGTGAGGTGATGAATCTCGGCAAAACCGTCTGCAAAACCAGCTCCGGCTACAGCCTTTTGCATCTCATGATCGGTTCTGAGGGCACGCTCGGCATCATCACAGAGCTCACCATGAAGCTCATCCCCAAGCCCGAGATGGACGTGAGTCTCATCCTGCCCTTCCCCGACGTCGAGAGCTGTATCGCCTTTGTGCCCACAATGAAGCTTGCAAACCTCGATCCCCAGTCCATCGAGTTCATGGACGTTGATATAATTAAATCCTCCGCCGCCTTTACCGGCAGCCCCATCTTCCCCACCGAGATGGACGGTGAGCCCGTCGCCGCCTGCATCCTTGTGACCTTTGTCGGCGGGAGCGAGGACGAGCTGGATATGAAGATGGAAAAGCTGGCAGAGTTGTCCGAGGAGTCCGGGGCAATGGATGTCCTGGTTGTAGACACCCCGACACTCAAAAAGGAGGTCTGGGCGGCGCGCAGCTCCTTCCTGACCGCCATTGAGGCCGACACAAAGCTCCTCGACGAGCTGGATGTCGTCGTACCTGTTGACCGCATCGCGGAGTATCTCGTCTACGTCCGCTCTCTCGGCGCAAAATACGATCTCACCGTTCGCAACTTCGGTCACGCCGGTGACGGCAACCTGCATATCTACGCCTGCAGCAACGAGCTTGAGCGCGATGAATTTCTCGAGCGCGTCGCCCCCTTCATGGACAACGCCTATGACAAGTGCCTCGAGTTCGGCGGCCAGGTCTCCGGCGAGCACGCCATCGGGCACGCAAAGAAAAAGTATCTGCGCGAATCCGCAGGCGAGGTCGCCTTTGATCTCATGATCGCAATCAAGAAGCTGTTCGACCCCGACTCCATTCTGAACCCCGGCAAGGTCTGCACCGACGTCTGAACACATAAGTAAAAACAGGCAGCCGCTTTTTTGGCTGCCTGTTTTTGGC
>CAZHUG010000090.1:0-5283 GCA_964535405.1 uncultured Oscillospiraceae bacterium
GCGGAGGCAGTTGACAAGCTAAAATGCTACCGGGTCAAAAAGGCCAGCGTTAAAGGCCTGGAGGAGGAGCTGCAAGGACTTGAGAGCTTGCTGGCGGGTCTCCGTAGCGCCACCAAGCCCCCGGAGGGTGAAATCCTCAATAATCTAGCCCAGCAAGAGGCATTAAAGCGCTCTGTGGCATTGACTCAGCAGTGGCTCAAGAGAGTGCGCCGGGGATTGGCTGCGCTTAGCGAGGATGACCTCCGCCTGCTGCAAGTCTTTTTCATGCGAAAAGGAAAGGGCGGCCTTGACCAGCTTTGTCAGGAGATGGGCGTTGACAATGACGAATTGCACAAAATGCGTGACCGTGCCCTGCGCTACTTCACCATGGCGCTTTATGGGGTGACTGAGATTTAACCTTTTCACGCTCTGCCTGCCAAGCCTCAAACTCTGCCCGGTGCTTGGGGTCTGCCATAAGCCGCTCCGCCAGGTCCGCTATTGACGCACACAGCAGCCGAAGCTCCACTTTCAGGATGAGGCTGGTGTCAATCCTGACTGGAGGCTGGCCCTCCACGGGCCGCCATTCTTTCTGAGGCGCTTTCTTCTTGTCCATTTTTCTATACCCCTTTTGCGCTATTTCCCCATGTGGGGATAGCCAGAGTATAGCAGTTATGGTGTGTAACGTTTTCCCTTATGTTTTCCCTTAAAGGGAAAACAAAAAGCCCTACCGGGCAATAAGTGACGGAAAGAAAAAGCGGCAAGGCATTGAAAACAGAACGTTTCAAAACAAAGCCGCAAATAAAAGAATTGCTTTCACCAATTCGAATCTCTCCGTCTCCGCCATGTCGGAGCAAACGTAATATCGTTTGCTCCGACTTGTTTTGTTGCTTCTCCTTGTGGGTATTAAGCCCTGGACAGCGCTTTAATAAGTTATGCAGCTTCATCCTGCTGTCGACGATTATCTATATGTATGTTCTGATTTTTTAGGCACATGCCTGACATAAGCATGGAATGCGCCGGAAAAGCACCGCAAGCCGTTGAAATAACCGGTCTTGCGGTGCTTTTTGCTGCCAGATTAGTGGAACCGCTTGCTGACTGTTTTCTGCTTTAATTAGTTTAAGAATCTGCATTAGACACTTCTTTTCTCTATCACTTTCAGCTGCCTACAGTCTGCGGATAAAACACGCAAAGGGAGCTGATAGAAAAAATATTATAATGAAAAGAAGAATAGTATCATTATTAGTAGTGGCGCTTTTCCTCGTGGGTATTGCTCCCGCATATGCGGCGGACGTGAGCGCAGAGCCATTTATTTGTGCTACTGACGCCACAGCCGTATCGCGGGCAGTAACGCCCGGCACTGTCTCTATACGCATGATTGTTGCTGACTCAACAAATAACATATACTACTATTACCCTATGGGAGACATGTGCGATATCAGTTAGATCAATTTTGAGCAGGGTCACGTAACGGCTACACAAATAGAATAAGTGGAACCTGGGTCGACAATTAACCGACGCTATTGACAAGGAGGATGTTAAAGCATGACCGACATTTTTAGTGAGTTTGTCTATATTTGTGCATTTTTGGGCATACCATTCCACTGGGTTTTTGGCGCAGCGTTCCTCGCGTCGTTCTTCTGCGTTATCCGGGGCATACATGATGGGAAGGGTATATTAAATAAGCCAGCGGCAATATGTATTGTCAGTTTTAACATCCTGCTGTCGACGCTGATCTATATGAATATGTCCTGATTTTCAGGCACATACCTGACATAAGCGTAGCAAACGCAATATGGTCCTCCTTGTAAAGTGAACGCTTTCATGTACTCGGCTTCCTCAAAATAAAAATAGTGAGCGCAGTTAACTGCGCTCACTATTTTTATGGCTTGTTATTTTGTCTATTTATTGACGTATTAAACGGCTGGTTATTGATGTAGGCGTCGATCAAAAACGAAAATTGCAGAGAAAACAGAATTTCTGTGGAGATACAGCCGCTCTGAGGTCTTGATTTTATTAAAGCCGGTCTGGGAATACACGTTCAGAGTGTTATATAGGTCGGAGCCCTTCTCCGCGTCATGCGTGAGCAAAATGTCCAGAATTGGATGCCGCGCGGACGGAAACAGGTCGTTGTCCGACATCTGGTCGAGGAGAATGTAGTACATGTAGTCAAAGAAAAAATATCTTATCGTCCGATGCTCTTGCTCTTTTTGGTCTTCAACCTGCTCGGCATAAACATCATCACATGCCTGATCGGCAGCTGCATACTTTCGCTTATACTGTTTCCCGGTCTGGCATAAAAACATATGATAAGGAGAACAAAATATGAAAGAATTTGGGCGCATAGATATTTTCTTCAGCAATGCCGGCATAGCAACTGCGGGAATGATAAACGATATCCCGCCCCAGGACTGGCGCTGGGCAATGGACGTAAACGGCATCGCAATGGCGGATTACGTGCACGAGGTGCTGCCTATTATTGAGGCCCAGGGAACGCCTGCACACAATATGTAGTAAACGAGATTATAGCAAAGCTATTAATGTGCGCGAGTTTATGCGAAGGCGATGTTTTGCTGCCAAGTGGCGGGCTGTGTAGCAGGGATGAGGAAAAAACGCTTGCGCTCAGGAGTGCTGTTGATAAGGAATATATGAAAATTAATAAAGAACAGGATGCAAACAAAATGTAAGTTATTTTTTCCTTCTGCTGTATTATTTTTTACAGACGCATGATACAATTAACACTTGTGTGACAGATAAATGGAGGGAATTAATATGTACAAGGAGCAGGGTAATGGACAAAATAACTGAGCAAATATTACGAAGGCGTATGCACGGCTTGTATTTGTCGCGCAAATGTGCGGATATTACACAGCTCTCGCATGAACTTCTGGGCATGCACTGCTGGTTTCACCGCAATGTTGCTTTTTCTGCATTGATTCGCGGCGCGGATTTATATGCTTGGAAAACCGCGCTTACCAAAACATGGCTATATCGAGGTACTTTGCACGGCGTAGTCTTTGAAGATTTACCGCTGTTGCTTGCCCTTCACGCGGGAGGATGGCGTTGGGGGGAGGAATATAAAGAAATTGCCGATAGGATAGTGGGTCTTATGGAGGACGGCGTATATTCCCGTGCGGAAATGCGCCGCATATTTGCATTTGACTATGACCAGCGAATTATTGACAGGGCGCTGTCCCCGTGGGGCGGTGTTTTTTGCGAACTGGCGCGACTTGGCAAGGTCGCCTTCCGCAACATGACGAGCCGCGATTTTGATCTTATAAATGCAGAGCCGACGCAAACACCCGAGGAAGCTTTGTCCGTTTTGCTCCGCCGGTTTTTCGCTGCATACGGCCCGGCGACACTCGCTGATGCGGCCTGGTTTTTCGGATTGCAAAAAGATAAGAAGAAGGAACTGTTCGAGCTAAATTTGGACGATTTTTCATGCTTTCAAGACAATGGAAACTTCTATTACTATCTCGACCACAAGATAGACGTGGGTGACATTCCGGAATTGACACTGCTGTCCGGATTCGACCCTCTTATCGTGTCGTATACGGAGCGAACTGCGGTTCTGCCGCAGGAGTACAAAAAATCAGTTATCCTGAAATCCGGAATATGCCTGCCGACAATCGCTGTAAACGGACAAGTGGCGGGGCTTTGGAATATCAAAAAAGGTGAACCTGTTGTGGAGTTTTTTACAGCTCAGCCCAAGCGGATAAAGGCTGCGACCTTTGATATGGTTGACGATATTCGCAGGAAAACAGCTGGTGTAATCTGAAAATTTTGTATGGCTCCCGATTTGGTGATTTTTCTGGGGACGGCGGCCGGTTTTTTAGTTTATCCCTTCCTTAGGTGCTGCAATTCTGGTACAATGCAGAAAAGAAAATTTGGAGGGCTGCAAGATGGATAAATATATATGGCTGGACGAATACATGATGAAAAAGGCCGGTGCTACGAAGGATTATAAGCTTGAGTGGGAATGGCATCGCTATAAGGTCGGCGAAAAGATGTTCGCGGCAATTATGCAGCCGGGTGACAGCCACAACGAGCTCTATGCGGGCAAGAACCTCATCAACCTCAAATGTGATCCTCTGCTCGCCGAAATCTGGAGAAATGAGCATCCGCAGGTCATGCCCGGCTTCTACAGCGACAAGCGAACCTGGAACTCTATTGACTTGGATGGCGGTCTCCAGCGCGATCTCCTCTTTAAAATGATCGACGACAGCTATGAGCTGGTTTTCGGCAAGCTCACTAAAAAGCTCCAAAAGGAGATTTTAGACGCAGAGGCGGGAGAGGATAAATGAAGCTGATCCACCTTTCCGACCTGCATCTTGGAAAGCGCGTGAACGAGTTTTCCATGCTGGAGGATCAGGAATATATATTGGAGCAAATAATCGCAGTCGCAGAGGCCGAGTCGCCGCAGGCGGTGCTCATCGCCGGTGATATATATGACAAGTCCGTGCCGCCCGCCGAGGCGGTTTTGCTGCTGGACAGCTTTCTGAACAGCCTGTCCGCACTGGGGCTGAGGGTTTTTATAATAAGCGGCAACCATGACTCGGCAGAGCGTCTGGCCTTCGGCTCGCGGCTCATGGACAGCCGCGGCGTGCACATGTCGCCGGTATACTCCGGAAAGATAGAGCCGATAACGCTTGGCGACGAGCATGGTTTGGTCAATATTTTTATGTTACCGTTCATAAAACCCGCGCATGTGCGCAGATTTTTCCCCGACGCGCCCATCGAGTCCTATACGGACGCGGTGGAGCTTGCACTCTCAAATGTGGCGCTTGACCCTGCGGCGAGAAACGTCATCATGACGCACCAGTTCGTGACCGGCGCCAGCCGCAGTGAGTCTGAGGAGATATCCGTCGGCGGCTCGGATAACGTGGATGCCGCCGTATTCGACGCGTTTGACTACGTTGCGCTCGGACACATTCACGGTCCGCAGAGCGTCACGCGTGAGACTGTGCGATACTGCGGAACACCGCTCAAATACTCTTTTTCCGAGGCAGCTCACGAGAAATCCGTGACGCTTGTGGAGCTGGGTGAAAAGGGCGACATTGCCATTCGTACAGTGCCGCTCACGCCGCGGCGCGACATGCGGGAAATCAGGGGCAGCTACATGGAACTGAGCGCACGCGGGGCATATGAGGGCAGCAACACGGATGATTATATTCACATCACCCTGACGGACGAGGAGGATATACCGGATGCCATCGGGAAGCTTCGCGCAATTTACCCGAACATAATGCGGCTGGACTATGACAATGCCAGAACCCGCGCGAATATGGAGATATCCGGCGCGGAGGC
>CAZHUG010000091.1:0-5233 GCA_964535405.1 uncultured Oscillospiraceae bacterium
GGAGTAAGCTCCTATAAATTCGGCGGCCCTGATTAATTTCAAGGCCGCCGGTTTTAATTTAAAAAAGAGTCTTATCCGAGAAAGGTGTTTTGGATAAGACTCTTTGCAATTTAGTTTTCGTACAGCGCGACGAACTCCTCAAGTATGAGCCCGTTCTCCATTATATATGTTGCGACCTCGACCCCGACATAGCGGAAGTGCCACGGCTCATATATGATGCCTGACTCCTCAGTTTTGTCCTTGGGATATCTCACTATGAAGCCGTATTCGGCGCAATGAGTGCTCATCCACTTATAAAGCTCCGTATCCTCAAGACTCTCATCCTTAAATTGGTAATAGCGGTCGGTTATATCGGCGGCAAGTCCGAGCTGATGCTCGCTCGTGCCCGGAGGAGCGACGATGGTTTTTGCGACCTCCTCTCCGTACTGCGAAACCTTGTTCTTGTAGAGGTAGCTCTGCGTGCTGTAGGTGCGGTAGGTTGAGGATAAATACACGCTCAGCCCCTCGGCGCGTGCGGCTTCAATGAACTCGGCAAGCGCGTCAGAGGCACGTGAGTCAAAAAACTGCCCGTTTTCCATGGCAGTGACAACAGGCTCATAGTCACCGATACTGTTGTCGGCGTTCGCGATGACATACTCCCAGGAGCTGATATCGACATTGGGGTATGAGGGCGTTGGCTCGGGAGTCGCCGTCGGCGTTGGTTCAGGGGTTGGCTCGGGGGTCGCTGTCGCAGTCGCAGATGGTGTCGGGTCGGGCGTTGGCGTATCGTCAGGCTTGGAAATAGATTGGTTCTTGCCGGCCAGAATGAATCCGCCTATCAAAGCGGCCAGGAGAACCACGCCGCAGATAATTCGTATAATTCTTTTCTTACTCATTTATACATCACCGATGCGATAATAACACTTTCTCTCCCGCCGGTCAACAAAGCTTGTTGACATTCCGCGGATTGTGGTATACTAACCTCTAATATACTATTAAGCAGGTGAAGCAATTTGAAGTTCCGGGGTATAAGAAAAATTGACTGTGGTGAATACCTCAATCGCTACGATGTGAGCTATGAGACGCCGGATGGCGGAGAGAAGATATATGAGATGTTTTCTCGCGACGGTGGAATAGATTCTGAGGAGAAGCTGAAAAATCCGCGCACAGACGCGGTTATTATAATCGTGACGGACAAAGCGCGTGAGCATTTACTGCTGATACGCGAGTTCCGGCTGGAGCTGGACCGTGAGATTCTCGGAATGCCGGCGGGACTCATAGACATCGGCGAGAGTCCGGAGGAAACCGCTCGGCGCGAGCTGCGTGAAGAGACGGGACTGGAGCTGACGGAGATTCGGCACGTCATGCCCGCGAGCTATTGCGCGGTTGGACTGTCAAACGAGCAGTGCATTTGCGTCTTTGGTGTTGCTGAGGGCACAATTTCGCCCAGCAAAACAACCGGTGAGGAAATTAGCGCGCGCTGGTACAACCGGGATGAGCTGCATGAGCTGGTCCAGAAGGAGACCTTTGGCTCCTGGGCGCAGGCCTATGCGTATATGTGGACAATCGGCTTTTAGCCCTGACGGCAGGGCGTTTTTTGTCTTTGCCGCGGCACACATGCCGGGCAGAGACGGTACTAAAAGAGACCTTTGGTGCATGAGAGGCATCAAAATGTAGTGGAGGATCCAAATGAAAAAATATTTTTGTCTATTGCTGGCGATGCTTCTGCTGCTCACAGCAGCCGGTTGCGGAGCCGGACCGGCATCAACACAGACTGCGGAGCCGAGCCCGACAGCAGTGCCGACATCGTCGGAGCCTGATTACGAAGCGGCGTCCTACAGGCTCGCCGATTACCTCGTAGACGGCGATTATTCGCACTGTCTGGAGGCGTTTGCAGACGCGGCGCTGCTGGGGACAACCATGCAGGACATTGCGGATGCCTGGGAGCCGTATGCGGAGCCGATGGCGGGCTTTGTGGGAATTGAGACTGACAGGACCATGCAGGGCACGGCCTCGTACATGCAGTACTGCAATGTGTTCTGCGAATTCGAGCAGGGCGGGCTTGTGCTGACGGTGCTGTTTGCCGGCACTGAAAATGTCATGGGCTTCATGGTAAATACATATCTGACCGAGACAAATTTGAGCTTTAAGACGCAGTCCGATGCCGCGCCTTTGTTCTGGCGCGTGAGTTCGGCTGACGGTGGCGAGCTCTATCTGCTCGGCTCTATGCACGCGGCTGAGGAGGGCATGTACGGCCTTCCGGAGCTAGTGATGCAGGCGTTTGAGGGCAGCGATGCACTGGCGTTAGAGCTTGATATGCTGAGTCTAAAATACGACATGGCAAAGGCGCTGGAGTATCAGGAGGCGATGTTCCTGACCGATGGAACGACGCTTGCAGATCACCTGAAGCCTGAAACATACGAGAAGCTTGTAAACTTTATGGCCTCCCGCGGCGCGTGGAACGCGTCCTACGACAATATTAAGCCATATTTAGCCAGCGATCTGGTTGATCAGATTATGATGGGCGACGCAGAGCTTTCCGGCGACTGGGGCATTGACATGTACTTCAACAGTCTCTCTGCGGCATTGGGCAAGCCGGTGCTTGAGGTCGAGAGTATGCAGCAGCAGATGGATCTCATGCTTGGAGCACCCGATATATATTGGGATGCCGGTGTGAGCTCACGTATAGATGACTATGAGACCGGAGTTGAGCAGCTGCGGCAGCTTTATCTGGCGTATCGCAACGGGGACATGGAAACACTCATGGGGCTGGTGATTGAGGAGTCTGAAATAGACGATGCAAGCCTTGCCGCCTATACCGAGGCGGAGCGCGCTGAAATTATCGCCGCAGGGGAGTCCTTTAATGTTGCACTGCTTCACGACCGCAATATCGGAATGGCCTCTAAGGCGGAGGAATACTTAAAATCCGGCGATACAGTTTTCTTCGTGGTCGGTGCCGGTCATATGCTGGGCGAGGGCGGACTGCCTGCGCTTCTGGCTGCGGCAGGCTACACTGTTGAGCAGATAGTGTATTAAAAAAGAAGACCGGAGAGCAAAAGCTCTCCGGTCTTCTTTTTTAATGTAAGCTTGTGTCAGCCAATTTCGCCCACGGCGCTGATCTCGTCGAGGGTCTCCCCGCCATATGAGCCCTGGAAGCGCCAGACGACCGTCGCGGTGCCCGGAAGGGTTCCCGCCGGCAGAGTAACACTCAGAGTGCCGAGCTCGTTTGAGCCAAAGCCGGGTCCCTCATACTCGATCGCATCGGTGTCGAAGGTGTAGGTGTTTCCGGCAATTGTAAGGGAAGCGCCATGCCAAATCTCTCTGCAAAACAGGCTGTAAGATTCCGCCGAAAGCTTGATTGTAAGGGTGGAATCACCTTGTGCAGCACCCTCCACCGTCCAGTCAACGACGATCTCAAGGCCGCTGCCCGTATCACTGCCGAAACTGCCGTCTGCGTCGAGGACTGGCTCCGGCGTGGGGGCGGGAGTCGGCTCGGGGGTCGGCTCGCTGCTCGGTTCAGCTGTGGGGGATGGAGTCGGGCTGGGTGTCTCCGGCGGTGCCGGAGTGCCGGTGCTCGGCGGGAGGACGTCCTGCGTGGCGGGCGGGGTCGGCGTGTCCTTTCCGTCATTGTCTGCGCCGCGTGAGCGGAGCACGATAACAATTGCCACAATTACCAGTATCAGCATCAGCAGAGCGACAAGAACGCCCGCCGGATTAGTTTTTTTACGCCTGTTTCCCATTTATAATCACCTCATGCGCATTATTACGCTTTTGACGGGAATTGTCAATCAAAGGTTCCCTTCAGGGCCTGATAACGTTCAACTCGTGCGTCCCGTCCGACTGCGGAGATTGACATCTGTGAGGGCTGCAGGGTGCGTCGGGCGAGTGTCAGCAACTCCTCGCGAGTCACTGCGTTATATCGCTCGAGAAGTTCGTCCGGCGAGAGAACATAGCCCATATACAGCTCACCACCGCCAAGGCGGTTCATGCGCGCGCCCGTGGACTCGAGACTCATGAGCACGGAGGCTTCAATTTGGCTGCGGGTGCGGGAGAGCTCGGCCTCGCTTACGCCGTCGTTGCACATGCGGCGCAGCTCCTCAGCTATGAGCCCGATTGCGCGCTCCTCGGAGTCGCGGCCCACGGCGGTCGCGATCGCAAAAAGTCCCGTATCCGCAAAGCTTGCGGTGAAGGTGTAGATGGAATAGCATAGACCGTGGCGCTCACGAACGGCCTGAAAAAGGCGTGACGAGGCATTGCCGCCGAGTATTCCGGATAGAATCTGCATCGCAAACCTGTCGTCGCTGGAGTTGGCAAGACCCGGCCAGCCCAAAACCAGCTGACTTTGCTCAATGCGTTTGCGCTTGGCAGAGATGTGCGGAGTGTATACGGCTGCCGAAGGGCGTTTATTTCTGGCTTTGGGCAGCTGCGAGAAGCGGCTCTCGATCAGATGGATATCCTCCTCGGTAAAGCTTCCGGCAAGGGCCACAACAACGCGCGGCGCGATGTAGTTCTCGCTCAGGAAGGTCTTGAGACTCTCGCCGCTCTGTGTGGCAAGCGCGGATGTGCGGCCGAGTACGGGTCTGCCGAGAGCGCCCTTAAACGAACCCAGAAGCATACGCTCTGCCGCCAGGTCTTCGGGAGTGTCCTCGTACATATCAATCTCCTCGAGAATGATGCCGAGCTCATTTTTGACATCGGCGTCATTTAGAAGGGAGTTAAAAAACATATCCGAGAGCACGTCAATCGCAAGCGGAAGCTGCGAATCGAGCACGCGTGCGTAAAAGCAGGTCGAATCGCGCGTGGTGAAGGCGTTAATCTGCCCGCCGGCGGAGTCCATTTCCTCGGCAAGCTGCACCGCGCTTCGGTTTGAGGTGCCTTTAAAGAGCATGTGCTCAAGATAGTGAGCATTTCCGGTCTGTGTGAGCTTTTCGTAGCGTGAGCCGACGCCCACCCATATACCGATGGAGGCGGAGCGCACTCCCTCCATGCGTTCGTGCAGTATTCGCACTCCGTTGGGCAGGCTGATTTTTTCGTACAAGGTTATACCTCATTTCGTGTTCAACTGAAAAAGCGGGCCGTGAGGCCCGCTTAAGTTTTAGCTATTAGTCGGTGAGCCCCATCGCCTGACGCTCTTTTATGGCGTCCTTGCGGGAGAGGTTGACGCGGCCGCGGTCGTCGACTTCGCTGACCTTGACCCAGGTCATGTCGCCGATGTTGAGAACATCCTCGACCTTCTCGGTGCGCTTGAACTCAA
>CAZHUG010000092.1:0-5206 GCA_964535405.1 uncultured Oscillospiraceae bacterium
GATTCCGCTCTTGAAGGAATGATAGAAAGCTCGCTTTTCAGATGCCGGCATTCAGAGCTGTCTGACCTTGAAATTACCTTACCATCGGTTACTGAGGAGGCCAAGGCCAGGAGCCGAAGACATGTTTCGGGACACACCATGCTCATACGGGAGTCGTCACCAGAGTATTATACCCAACTTACCGCTTCGCTTGCAGCGCATAATGCCTGTCTTTTATATGTAGCTCCAAACTGCGATGTTTATGGACGCTACGGCAATCAGGAGCTCAAGGATGAGCTCAGGGCGGTCAATGTCCGTTTCGGAGCCAATATGGACGAGGACGTGATCGGCACAAACGCTGTCGCACTGTCGGGGCGCTATCCAAAGGGCGTGTGGGTAATTGGTGAGCAGAACTACGCAAAGGCGCTCTGGCCATATGCCTTCTACTGCTTTACTGTCCATGGCAAGTACAACAGATTTGTCCACGTTCTGCTGACGGTTCGTGTGGACAAACTCAACGAGGAGACAGCCAGTCTCTTTAAGTTTATCGAAGCGACTGAATCCATTTTTTCCGCCGGACTTCTGACAGAGGATGTCCTGATAAAGGATGCCCTGCTCAAGTATAATTACAGTCAGGAAAAAACGGAAAATATCCTCATAGTCGTCGGCAGCAACAGCCAAATAACATATGCAAATGACATTTTCTATAATGCCTTCAAAACCGACTACAATGAAGTCATAAACTATCCTCTAAATGAGGTCGTTCCGGAGCTTGAATATGTTTCAAACGAACAGGAAGATCTAAGCCGCGCGCCTGAGCCGAGACACCTGCGTTTTGAGGCAGTCGGTGCTATAGATTTCTATGTCACATGCACGCCTGTGAACAAGAAAACCCCATCAAACGGAATGGTGATTACAGCACAACGGGCATACCTTTCTATATCCGGCAATACGGCGTCCGGAAACGGCGCAAAGTACGGCTTTGACGACCTTATTGGTGTTTCTGAGAAGTTTATACAGCTTAAAATGTTTGCTAAACGGATTGCAGACACCAATTGCACGGTTCTGATACGCGGAGAGAGCGGCACCGGCAAGGAGCTTTTTGCACACTCAATCCACAGCGCCTCCGACAGAAATGTAAAGCCCTTTATTTCCGTCAACTGTGCGGCGATACCGCGTGACTTGATTGGCAGTGAGCTGTTTGGATATGTTGGCGGTGCGTTTACCGGTGCGAACAGGACAGGAGCCCGCGGTAAGTTTGAGCTTGCCGACGGCGGGACGCTGTTCCTCGACGAGATTGCCGAGATGCCGCCCGACATGCAGAGCGTCCTGCTCCGAGTGCTTGAGGACAAGGCGATAACCCGTATCGGCGGCAGCCGGCCGACGCCTGTTGATGTACGCCTGATCGTCGCCACAAATCAGGACATTGAGACCTATATAAAACAGGGAAAATTCCGCCTTGACCTGTATTACAGGCTAAATATAATTGCGCTCAACATGATTCCGCTGCGCGAGCGAAAAGAGGATATTTCCGCCCTGGCAGACTCGTTTTTTGTCAAATTTGCGAAGCTTCACGACAAGAAAATAGACGGCATATCAGCAGAGGCGCGCAGTGCGCTTCTGGCCTATTCCTGGCCCGGTAACGTTCGTGAGCTGCGCAATCTGATTGAACGTGGCGTCGTCACCTGCGACGGCAGATTTATTGAACTGAGCCATCTATCAGCCGAGATAACAGAGTCTTTCAGTAACAAGGTTGCGCTGCAGCCGCAGTTCGGTATGGATAAGGATAGCTCATATTTTAATGTTTATCGCCGTGAGACTGTGGAGCAGCTTATGAAGGAGTATGCCGGAAACAAAACTAAGGTTGCAAAAAAAATGAATATAGCAAGAACGACTCTTTATCGAATTCTCAAGGAAATTGAAAACGGTAATTGAGAATCAAATATGATAAAATGGCCAAACTGCTTTAATAAGCGGTATGACCCTATTCCTTATATGTTGGGAATAGGGTCATAGTTATTTGAGAGTTCTTATATGTAAATCAAGTTTTCAAAGAGTTGGCATGGATTTTGCAACATATACTTTGTGAATCCATCAACAATGCTGCGTGTGCAGCCTTGATAGAGGAAAAAAATATCTGTGAGGTGCTTTATGAAGATCCTTGTATGTTATAAATACGTACGAGATGAGAATGAAATCTCTGTAAACCCGGACAGGACGCTGAAGACAGAGTCTGCGGCCTGGATGATAAGCCCATATGACCTGAACGCAATACAGGCGGGCATGAAGCTGGCGGCGGCTGCCGGAGACAGCGTCGTTGAGGTTCTCACCATCGGTGGTGAAGTTGTTGAAAACTCCAAAATGCGCAAGGCCGTGCTTGCCAGAGGCCCTGCAAAGATGTATGCGGTGAGAAACGACGACTGCGGCGACCTGCTGTCAACCGCAACCCTGCTCAAGCAGGCAATTGACAAAATCGGCGATGTTGATCTTGTCATCTGCGGCGAGGGCTCCGGCGATATGTATTCTCAGCAGACCGGAAGCATGCTGGGCGCTGTCATGGGTGTTCCGGTGCTCAATGCTGTCAGCGCTCTTAGCTGGAACGAGGGCGTTGTAGTCGCAGAGCGCACTGTCGGCAGCCGTTCGGAGAGTTTCCACGTGAGCGCTCCGGCGGTGATATCTGTCACCAGTGATATTTGTCCGACGCATATCCCCTCCATGAAGGAAATTCTTGGAGCGGGCAAAAAGCCGGTCGAGCTGTGGCCTGTGGCTGACTTTACCGTTATGGAGAGTGCTGCTAAAACAGATTCGATTCTTGCGCCTGAGCGTAACGAGCGCATGCAGGTAGTCTACAAGGCCTCTGATGAGAGCGGCGTGGATGACTTTGCCAAGGCCATTCGGAAATACATGTAAGGAGGATCAGGATATGTTTGAGAAAATTTTTGTATTTGCAAATGAGGCCGGCGCTGCCGCAGAGCTCATTGAGGGCGCGCGCGGACTTGGAGGGCGTGTGTATCTTGTGTCCTGCTCCGATATTGGCGGTGCAGATGAGCTCTACAGCTATTCTGCTGACTGCTCTGTCGCCACAGCTCTGCCGCAGATTGCAGAGCTAATAAAAAAGCAGGCTCCCGAACTCGTTCTCTGCGATTCCAGCAGGGACGGCAGACTTGTCGCCGGATATGTCGGTGCAAGCATGCGCACCAGCCCGATCAGCGACGTTATGAGTCTTGACTGCGCCGACGATAGCGTCACCGCAACACGCCTTGTATATGGCGGCAGCGCTGTCAAGACCGAGACCTGCGCACTGCCTTGCGTTGTCGTCGCTTCCTCAGGGCTGTTTGAGACCCAGGGACTGCACACTGATTGCGAGTGCGTGAAGCATGAGCTTGCCTGCGGCACTGACGGTCTGGAGCTTGTTTCGGTGAGCAGTGCAGAGGCATCCACCCTGAATCTTGCCGCTGCAAAGCGCGTTTTGGGTATCGGCCGAGGCCTGTCCTCTGCTGATAACATTCCGGCGGCCGAGCGCCTCGCGGAAGTTTTGGGAGCCGAGATCGGCTGCACCCGCCCCGTGGCGGAGGAGGAGCACTGGTATGGCAAGGAGCGCTATATAGGCGTTTCGGGCTGCATGCTCAAGCCCAACTTCTATCTGGCTCTCGGAATTTCGGGACAGATTCAGCACATGGTAGGCGTGAACCAGTCCGGCGTTGTTTTTTCGATAGATAAAAATGAGAATGCACCCATTGTAGGACAGTCTGACTACTGTTTGATCGGTGATATATCTACAGTCCTTCCGACACTGATAGAGAAACTCGGGGGCTGAACAGGGCGCTGATATATAGATAGAAGGGGGTTTAGGAATGCAGGGCATAGGTTGTTTACTCTCAAAAGCAGCGAGGTTTTATCCGGACCGTATAGCGATTGCCGATGTTTGCGCTGAGGTAACATATAAAGAGCTGAACGATAGAACAAACAGGATTGCAAACGCACTTTTAAGCAAGGGGCTTAAAAAGGGCAGCCGTATAGGCTTTGTTTGCGATAACTGCAATGAGTTTTCCGAGCTTTGGTTTGCTGTCCAAAAGGCCGGACTGGTGTCCGTCCTCCTGAATTACCGTCTGACGAGAGACGAGCTGTCGAGAGACGTTCGTCGCTCAGGCTGTGAAGCGCTTTTCTACGCACCAAAATGGAAGGATATAATAGCAGGCCGCGATTCAAGCGGGTCCGGCTTGCGCTTTCATATAACCTTTGGCGGCAACGTACCCGATGAGCATGTAGATCTGGGCGAACTGCGCAGCTTTGAGAACGCGACTGATCCTTGGATGGACATTGCCGAGACAGATTATTCAACCATCCTCTACACCAGCGGCTCAACAGGTCTTTCTAAGGGTGTCGTCAGGACGCACAGGATGATTTACAATTACGCCATGCAGATGGCGGCAGAGCACGAGTTTTACAAGACAGACGAAATCAGAATACTCTCACATAGCCCGCTTTTCCACACCGGAGGTCTCAGCATGCTTCTGAAGTCTGTGGTGCTGTGTGGAACATACATTGGCATAAACGGCATAGACCCTTGCCTTATTGCCGACCTGATTGAGAAGTACCGCGTTACGCAGCTTTTCCTGGTTCCGCCGGTAAATATAATGCGCCTGTATGCCAAGCGGGATATGCGCAAGCGGGATTTGTCCAGCGTGAACTTCATCTGGGCGACCGGCGGCAAGCTGTCGGTGGAATATGTTCTGGCGATGCTGGAGCTGTTCCCGGGTTCGATTATAAAGACCTCATATGGCGGCACCGAATTTTGCGCCGCCTGCAGCATAAGCCACAAATTAAGCCCCAGGCAGGTTGTGGAAAATCCCGAGAGATTGGAAAGTGCCGGGTACATTGGTCAGTTCGTTGACGCGCGCATAATGGGCGAAGACGGACAGGAGGTGCCGGCAGGCGAGCCGGGCGAGCTCTGGGTTTCCTCCCCTTTCGTCATGCTGGGCTATCTTGACGATCCCGAGGAGACGGAAAAGGTGCTCACCGACGGCTGGTATCACACAGGCGATATTTTTCGCATAGACGAGCAGGGGCTGTTTTTCTTCCTCGACCGCAAGAGCGCGATGATAAAGACCGGCGGGGAAAATGTGTATCCCAGCGAGGTCGAATCCATGCTTCGGACGCATCCGGATATTGTGGACTGCGCCGTCGTCAGCTTGCCCGACTGCAAGTGGGGAGAGGCGGTCGCCGC
>CAZHUG010000093.1:0-4912 GCA_964535405.1 uncultured Oscillospiraceae bacterium
CCTTCGGTGGCGGCGAGGCAAACGTGGCCGTGTCTCTGGCAAACTACGGCATGGACGTGTCATACCTGAGCGTACTGCCCAATAACGCGATCGCAGACGAGTGCGTAAAGGATCTTCGCAAATTCGGCGTAGACGTCTCTCGCGTACAGCGCGGCCCCGGCCGCATGGGCATCTATTACCTTGAAGGCGGTGCAAACCAGCTGCCTTCCAAAGTCGTATATGACCGTGAGTACTCTGCAATCGCGCTTGCGAAGCCCGGCGACATTGACTGGGAGAGCGCCTTGGCTGGAATAGACTGGTTCCATATCACTGGAATCACCCCTGCAATATCCGAGAGCGCAATGGAGCTGTCTCTTGAGAGTGTCAAGGAGGCCAAGGCCCGCAACATCACCGTGTCCTGCGACCTGAACTACCGCAAGAACCTCTGGAAATACGGCAAGAGAGCCGCTGAGGTCATGCGTGAGCTTGCAAAGTACGTCGATGTGGCAATCGCAAACGAGGAGGACGTCCAAAAGTCTCTTGAGATTACAAGTGACGTGAACGTGGAGTCCGGTGAGCTCGACAGGAGCAAGTACAAGTCGCTGGGCGACAAGGTCCTGGCGCAGTATCCCGACATGAAGATGATCGCCATCACCCTGCGCGAGTCCAAGAGCGCGGATGCAAACGGCTGGGCAGCCTGCCTGAACGACAGGGAGAACTTCTACGAGTCTAAGCGTTATTTGATCAGCGACATAGTAGACCGTGTTGGCGGCGGCGACAGCTTCGGCGGTGGCCTGATTTACGGACTTCAAAACTACGACAGCAAGCAGCAGGCTCTGGAATATGCCGTTGCGGCCTCCTGCCTCAAGCACAGCATACTCGGCGACTTCAACCGCGTGGGTGTATCCGACGTGGAGAAGCTCATGGGCGGCGACGGCAGCGGCAGAGTTCAGAGATAATCTTATAAAAAAAGGAGCGACTAATATGGATATCAGCAAGCAGTTTTCCCTTGAGGGCAAGGTAGCTCTGGTAACAGGTGCCGCCTACGGTATCGGTTTTGCAATAGCTGAGGGCTTTGCAGCAGCAGGCGCGAAGATCGCCTTCAACTGCCGCGGCGAGAGACACATGGCAGATGCGCTGGCAGATTACAAGGCCAAGGGCATTGATGCTCACGGCTATTTTGCCGACGTCTCCAAGGAGGAGGACGTTATCCGTCTGGTTAAGGAAATTGAGCGCGACCTGGGCACCATTGACATACTTGTGAATAATGCAGGTATAATTAAGCGTGTTCCAATGTGCGAGATGGATGTTGAAGACTTTCGTCAGGTCGTCGACGTTGACCTCGTAGCGCCCTTCATCGTCGCCAAGGCGGTCATTCCCGGCATGATCAAAAAGGGTCACGGCAAGATCATAAACATCTGCTCCATGATGAGCGAGCTGGGTCGCGAGACCGTCTCCGCTTATGCCGCCGCAAAGGGCGGACTCAAGATGCTCACCCGCAACATCTGCTCTGAATACGGCGAGTTTAACATACAGTGCAACGGCCTTGGACCCGGCTACATTGCCACCCCCCAGACCGCGCCCCTGCGCGAGCCTCAGGCCGACGGCAGCCGTCATCCCTTCGACCAGTTCATCGTTTCCAAGACCCCCGCAGCACGCTGGGGCGACGTAGAGGATCTGGTTGGACCGGCAGTGTTCCTGGCGACTGATGCATCCAACTTCGTGAACGGTCACGTATTATATGTCGATGGCGGCATCCTTGCCTACATAGGAAAGCAGCCCTGACTGGGAGGATAATTGATGAAAGCAGCAGTATTAAAAAACTGGCTCGACCTCGAGCTTTGCGATGTTGATATCCCGACACCCGGCAAGAATGAGGCACTCATAAAGGTGCGCTGGGCCGGAGTATGCGGCTCTGATATCACCGTGTACAAGGGCAAGCACATGACTGCAACTGTCCCCACCGTCCTCAGCCACGAGATTCTCGGCACGATAGAGAGCCTTCCGGAGGGGTACGATGGTAAGTTTAGCCTTGGCCAGCGTGTTCTCATGAACCCGATCATCTCCTGCGGTGAATGCGCGGCCTGCAAAAACGGACTTGAGCACGTCTGTGAGAACCTGAAGCTTCTCGGCATCCATGTGGACGGCGGCTTTGCCGAGTACACCACGGTCGGAGTTGATAAGCTGGTTTCCATCTCCGATGACATGCCCGACGATGTCGCTATTCTTGGTGAGCCGTTTGCGGTTGGCTATCATGTCATGCTCCGCAGCAAGGTCAAAAAGGGCGACACAGTTTTCATAGCAGGCGGCGCAACGGTCGGCCTGTATATCGCGATCTTCGCTCGCGAGTGCGGCGCCGGGCGCATCATAATTTCCGAGATTAACGAACCCCGCCGCGCCTTTGTCGAGGAGATGGGCTTCGAGACCATCAATCCACTCAACAGCGACGTGATGGAAGTCATGCGTGAGGTTACAAACGGAGCCGGCTATGACGTGGTGTACGACACCTCCGGTGCGGCCTCCAGCATCCTGCAACTGCCTGATCTGTGCCGTTGCGGTGGAACGATGCTCTCTCTCGGGCTCTCCGGCGACGCATACCAGTTCGTCATCGGCAAGGTCTCCTTCAAGGAGATCACCCTCGTCGGCAACCGCCTGTACTCACAGGAGGATTTTGAAAACGGTGTGCGCTTCCTCGAGAAGAACTGGAAGTCCCAGGGGCTTGACAGGATGGTCACCGACCGTCTGACCCTAAACGACATTGAGCGTGCGATCGGCATGATGCTCGACGGCGAGAACATCTGCAAGATTATCGTAGATTGCCGGCAGTAATAAATTATAATTCAGGGCGTCTTCACTTGAAGGCGCCCTGTTACTATTTACCTGATCTTATTTTTTATTGCCTGTTCTTTCTTGTGGTTTTTAATTACCTTTGCCCAATGCTGTTTGCGGGCGAGCTCGGCCTGCCTGCCGCCTGTGCGCTTTGTCGCCTCGCTTTTGAGCTTCTGATAGCTGTCCCAGCGCTCCGGGCTCAGCTCGCCGCTGTCAAGTGCGGCTCTGATTGCACAGCCCGGCTCTGTGAGGTACCTGCAGTCGCCAAATTTGCAGCTGCCGAGGTGTTGCTCCACGTCCGCAAACGCCCCGACAAGCCCCTCGGAGACGTCCCACATGCCAAGCTGGCGCATTCCGGGTGTGTCGATTATCATCGTACCGTTTTTGAGCATTACGAGCTGGCGGTGCGTTGTCGTGTGGCGGCCCTTGCTGTCATCCTTTCGGATTTCGCTCACGGCCATGATATCTTCGCCTGCCAGTGCGTTCACAAGGCTCGACTTGCCGACGCCCGACGAGCCGAGAAGGACGATGGTTTTGCGCGGCTTAATATAGTCTGATAGCGCGTCCAGACCACAGCCGGTTTTGGCGCTGAGCGCAAACACGTCGACACCCGCGGCGGCAATTTCAACCTGCCTTATCTGAGCGCTTGAATCCTCAAGCAGGTCAGCCTTTGTGAGAACTACAAGCGGGACCGCGCCGCTCTGCCAGGCGAGTGTGATGTATCGCTCCAGCCGGCGCAGGTTGAGGTCGTGGTTTAGTGACTGCATGATGAATACGTAGTCGAAATTTGCCGCGACCGCCTGCTCGGCATGACCGGACGAGGAGGGATCAAGCCGCGAGAAAAATGACTTGCGAGGCAGAGTTTTGACGATGCGGCAGTCGCTTCCGATGAAGTGTTCGGTCAGTATAAAGTCGCCTGTTGTGGGAAAAAGCTCGCCCGCCGCGTAGTACTCGGCGGTTTTGAGTCTGCCATAGCATTGCCCCTGCTCGCAGATCAGCTCATACCGTTCCTTGTGAACCGCGGTCACGCGCGCGGGGATAAATTTTGTTTTCTCATCTGTTGTGGGAATGTAACCGTAATCTGTCAGCTGTATCATAAAAGTCCTCCGAATTTTTTGTTTTGGATGTGAGTAAATAAGATGTAATCATAGTAAAAACTCCTTTCTATTTCTAAAAATGGGCGCAAAAAAGACACTCCAACCGAGTGCCCTGAGTGCGGCAAAAAACCGTCAACAGTATTCACAAAAGGTCAGTAAAAACGGCGTAGCCAAACAGACGCAACAAGCGCCCTGATTTTGCTGGCTTTGCCTCTATTCAGTTTTTTAGCGCCTTGCCACCTCAAAAATAACAGTCATCGAAAAAACCCCTTTCAAATTCCTGCGAAGAGGAAATAATAAAAGTATTATATGCAAAAATGTACCCATAGTCAATTGATTTCGCAGAAATAGCAAAACAAACCGTCTTGGGAGAGCTCTCCAAGGCGGTTTGTTTTAGAAAACTATCGTCTTTTATAGAACTTTGCGATGACGAGCACGAGCGCTATTACCAAAAGGCTGATTCCGTACCAGAGGAGATTGCCGGAGCCTGATGCTGCCGAGCCGCCGGTCTGCCCGCCCTCGTCCGGACGAGTCATGCCGTCTGGAAGCGTCATGCCGTCGGGCCAGGCTGTGCTGTCTGTCTGTGTTCCGGCGGCGGATGACGCATCGTCCGGCATATTGCCGAAACCCATGCCACCGCTGTTTCCCGCGCCCATCGTTCCCATGACAGACAAATTGATGCCGCTTGCGTCGATGATTGTCGAGGAGTCGGCGCTCATGCCGTCGCTTGTGGACGGGATTGTGCTGTCAAGCTGTCCGGAAACGCTCTCGGCTCTCAGCGATACCACAGAGCTTAGCATTTGCGCCGCCGCGTCGTATTCATAGTCCGTGTAGAAGGCGTTCGGATCATTTTCGACAAGAGTATCAATCTGGCTGCGAATGCGGGTGCAGGTTTCCTCAAACACGCCGCCGCCAACATAGTCCTCGGCAAGCCGCCGCAGGTATTCGTGATACTGAGCCAGATATTCCTCGTTTTGGAGCAGGGCCGCGAAAAACTGCCTGTCCTC
>CAZHUG010000094.1:0-4775 GCA_964535405.1 uncultured Oscillospiraceae bacterium
TTTATCGGCCTTGCCGCTCTTCTGGAGCTCTTTGCCTACCTTTTCAAAATCCATGGCGCATCCCTCCTGCCATCATTATATTTCAAAACCACAAAGAGGTGACAGATATGAAGATATTAGTTTTTTCAGACAGCCACGGCGAGTCCTCCGGCATGATAGCCGCCGTGCGTCAGCACAGACCCGATATGATCGTCCATCTTGGCGACGGCGCACGAGACGCAGACGAGCTTGAAGCCACGTTCCCCGATATCCCGTTCCAGGCCGTGCGCGGCAACCGTGATTTCAACACAAACCGGCCTGAGCGGCTCTGTTTTCAAGCCGGTTCAATTAAAATTTTCGCGACACACGGGCATCTGTACAGAAATTTTGATTCGTTTTTAAACGCTGCGCACTTATCCGGCGCAGCGCTCGCCCTGTACGGGCACACGCATGTTGCTAAAATAAAGTACCATCCCGGTCTCACTTCGCTAAACCCCGGCACGGTCGGCAAGGGCCGCAAGCTCAGCTACGCCATTGTGGAGCCCGGCGAAAACGCTGTGCCGCTGTGCAAAATTATAAATATATAGGAGACAGAATATGACTGAGCAGGAAAAGCTGGAGAAGCGTCAACTAAAGCCCGTGCCTTCACTTGCGTATCGCATGGTCGCAAAGCTCGCAACTGTACTATTCATCAAGAAATACAATGTCAATTTCAGCTATGCTGATGATATCGGCCCATATAAGGGCAAAGCCTATGTGATCGTTTCAAACCATGCCTCAAGAATTGACTATGTTTTTACCGCACCGGCCTTTTTCCCGGATCCTATCAACTTTGTTGTTGGCTACAACGAATTTTTCAGGAGTCATCTGGCAATGGTGCTCAGGCTCATGCAGGCAGTGCCGAAGAAAAACTTCACGCGCCAGCCCTATGCCATCCGCCAGATGATAAAGATCATAAAGGCGGGCGGGCGCATCCTGCTCATGCCCGAGGGCATGAGCTCCATCTCCGGCGCAAACCAGCCCTGCGCTACAGGCGGCGGTCACCTGTTGAAAAGTCTCAAGGTTCCCGTGCTTTATACCAAAATTGCAGGCGGCTATCTCACCGCGCCGAAATTCAACAATGCCGACAGGCCCGGACGCGTGGATGTCACCGCCGGCGTGCTTTTTACTCCGGAACAGCTTTCCGGGATGAGCGCGGACGAGATACAGGCGAAGCTCGACGAGCTTTTATACCACGACGACTATGAGTGGAACAAAACTGCCCGCGTCAAGTTTGACGGCGCCGGTAAAATGGCAGAAAACCTGCACCAGCTCTTGTTCTGGTGCCCAAAATGCGGCACCGAGCTCCGCATGGAGAGCCAGGGCAACACCATCTCCTGCACGAGTTGCGGCAACAACGCTTCGCTAAACGAATATTACGATCTTATACCCGGCGGTGAGGACTGTGTTATTCCCGATACGCCGCGGGTCTGGTTCGATCAGCAGCGCGAGCATATAAAAAGCAGGATTGCCGCGGACGAGAGCTTCAAGCTGACAGAGCGGGTCAAGATAGGCACATTGCCCGCACAGGGCTATCTCAAAAATCAGGCGACCTCCATCATCGTCGGCGAGGGTACCCTGACGCTTGACCGCGAGGGTTTACACTTTGAGGGCAGCCGCGACTCTGCGGAGTTTAAGTTTCTCGTACCCATAAAGCAGCTTCCCACCTACGGCATGTGCACAGATGTCTCGCGCTTTTACACCTTTGTGAACGGGGATTTCATCGAGTTTTATCCCGAGCGGGACTCGACCGAGCTCTGGTTCATGGCTACTGAGGAGATGCACAGAGCCTGCCAAGGTGCCTGGCAGGATTTCCCCCGGAAAGAAAATCGGGCTTGACTGTTCAGACAAAATGATATAAAATTCCAGCGTATGACAAGAGAATAACGCGATTTTGCGCTGCAGGACAGCGCAGCTGAACACCACGCCGGACGTGGTGGGAGGAGATAAGGAAAGTGCGGTGAAAATCCGCCACAACAGCCATTGCCGTAAGCATCTTTTGATGCGAAGTCGGAATGCTTATCATCTCGCCCAGTGTAAGCCGCTCCCGGGCAATTGGGGTTGCAGGACACAGAGACTGTATTTTGCGCAACATCAGGCGCTTAATCTGGCACTTTGTCGCGCCCTTTCCGGATTTTCGGGGAGGGCGCTTTACCTTATCCACGGCATACAGATAATTTGGAAAAGAGGAAATGAAATGAATTTCAAGACGAAGAATGTCCGCAGGGCGGCGATGCTGCTTCTCACCCTAAGCATGATATTCTCACTGGCAGGCTGTGGTGAGCCCGCGCCCGCCGGACTCTGGGCAGACGCTGCCTACACCGCAGATACCGAGCTTGGCAAGGGCGCAAAGACCATTGAGCTTGAGGTCTCTGCCGAGGAGACTTCAATAACCTTCACGATTCACACAGACGCCGATATCCTTGGTGACGCGCTGGGTGAGCACTCTCTTCTCGCCGGTGAGGAGAGCGAGTACGGTCTGTATGTCACCGCAGTAAACGGCATGACCGCAGAGTATGAAGCAGACGGCATGTACTGGTCACTGCTCAAAGACAGTGAGTACATGATGTCCGGCGTTGATGCAACAGAAATCTCCGACGGCGAGCACTATGAGCTTGTCTGCACCAAGGGATAAGGCGAAAAGCAGTGCCTCCCTGCGTTTGAGCCTGCGTGAAATGACGGTGTTCGCCATGTTTGGCGTTCTGATGTACAGCTCAAAGCTGGTTATGGAGGCCATCCCCAATGTGCACCTGTTGGGTATGTTCACTATGCTTTTCACTGTCGTATACCGTGCAAAGGCGCTCTACCCTATCTACATCTATGTAATATTGAACGGATTATTCTCGGGCTTTTCGCCCTGGTGGATACCATATCTATATGTCTGGACTGTGCTCTGGGGCATAACAATGCTCCTGCCGCGCAAGATGCCTGCGGCTGTTGCGGCGGTAGTATATCCCATAGTCTGCGCGCTTCACGGCCTTGCCTTCGGCACGCTGTATGCCCCGGCACAGGCGCTGATGTTCGGTCTGAACTGGCAGCAAATGATCGCATGGATAGTCGCCGGACTGCCCTGGGACGCAATCCACGCAGTCGGCAATTTGGTTGCAGGTCTGCTCATACTCCCCTTCTCGCAGTTATTAGCGCGTTTAAACCGCGGTATCGGAATATAAAGCATAAATCCCGCACTGATTGTTTATCAATGCGGGATTTATGCTTGCTATTACTGTGTAACTGAGCTATAATATCTCTCATAGGGAGATGATATGCTTGAAAAAATCTCTTGGGGCGATATTAAACGCTCTCCGGCGCGAGGCAGGACTCACTCAGCCGCGCGTGGCGGAGCTTTTGTCGTTTGAGGGCATTGACATAAAACCTGCCGGAATAAGTAAATGGGAAAAGGACATGACTATGCCGAACGCAAGTCAGTTTCTTGCCCTGTGTCGAATATACGACGTATCGGATGTGCTGGGCATATTCACCGATACCCCCGGTATGACCTCCGGACTAAACAGCGAGGGGCAGCGACTTGTTCAAAGCTACATCCGCGTTCTGCTCGCGAGCGGACTCTACGCCGAGGAGCCGGAGCGGCTGGCACCTGTCCTGCCGCTGTTTACGCTCGCCGCCTCTGCCGGAACAGGTCAGTTTCTCGACGACGACGATAGCGAGCCTATAGACGCATCTGACGCGCCGGAGGGTGCTGACTTTGCAGTGCGCATCGCAGGCGACAGTATGGAGCCTGAAATCTCCGACGGCAATATCGTCTGGGTACGCAGACGCGAGACTATTGGGGCGGGCAAGATCGGCATATTTGTCTATGGCGGACAGGCCTTATGCAAGAGGCTTAAAACCGATGAAAATGGCGCATACCTGGTTTCTTCAAACACCAAATATGCGCCCATTCAGGTTAAGCCGTCAATCGACCTTCGCGTCTGTGGCGTGGTTGTCGGTGTCGGACTCTTAAGCTAAGCCACAACCGTCTTGCAGACATGCGCAATGCAGCAGCGATCACAGCTGGTCTTGTGCGCCGGACAAACCGCCCTGCCGTGCAGTACTATGCGGTGGCAGAAGTCGGAGCTTTTCTCCGGAGGCAAAATTTTCCGAAGCTCAAGCTCAATCTTCTTCGGGTCTTTCAAATTATCGACAAGCCCCATGCGGTTTGACAGCCTTATGCAGTGAGTGTCAACCACAACTGCGCCGGGTGCATTAAACACGTCGCCGAGGATGAGGTTTGCGGTCTTTCTGCCCACTCCGGGCAGGGCGAGAAGCTCTTCCATCGTTCCGGGGACCTTGCCGTCGTGCTTCGTCAGGAGCATCTGCGCGCAAGCAACTATGTCCCTTGCCTTGACTCTGAAGAAGCCTGTTGAGTGTATGTACCGCTCCACCTGCGTGACGTCTGCAGTCGCAAAGTCCTCCAGGGTCGGGTAGCGCTCAAAAAGCGCAGGCGTGACCTTATTTACACGCTCGTCAGTGCACTGGGCGGCAAGTCGAACCGAGAACAGCAGCTCGTAGTCCTTTTTCCAGTCCAATGTGCAGTCTGCCAGCGGATATTCTGTTTCAAGGCAACGGACTATCTCCGCCACCTGCTCTGACGTTCTCATAAAATTAACCCCGATTCTTTTTTATCATTTTATCATCCAATCACTTCAATTGCAACAAGGGAGGTCCTGCCATGCACAGGCCGCTTGCCGACGATATAAGACCGCTTGAGCTCGACGATGTCGTCGGGCAAAAACACATTCTGGGTCAGGGCGGACTTT
>CAZHUG010000095.1:0-4560 GCA_964535405.1 uncultured Oscillospiraceae bacterium
GAGAATATCATTATTATCTGTATCATTTGATTTCTCCTTTGGGTAGCGGCATTCAGCCGAGGAATGCACAACGTTTATGTTTGAAGGCCGCACCACCCTGAGGTAGGTGCGGCCTTCTGATTATGCTGGAAACAAAGCTATTTAATTACACCTTGCGAATGATGCCGCTCTCATAGAGTGCCGCAATCTTCTCCTGACCATAGCCAAGATCAGCCAGTATGTCATCGTTATCCATACCGGTGGTGGGGCAGCCTCTCCAGATCTGACCGGGGTTGTTGGAAACCTTCGGCACGAGGGCGACGCCCTTGAGCTTGCGGCCGTCCACAGCCTCCCACTCGGAGATGGTGTTGCGGGCGATGTAGTGCGGGTGGTTCTCGGCCATCTCGTAGGTCATTACACGGCTGCAGGGCACGCCTATGTCGCAGAGAATGCGCTCGACCTCTTCGGCGTCGTTATTGTCGCAGAGCTCGCGAACCTTCTGCTCGAGCAGATTTCCGCCCTCTGTTCCGACCTTCGCGAAGTTCTGGGTGGTGGGGAACAGCTCGCTGCCGAACTCGAAGCCGAACAGCTTAAGACCCTTACGCATGACACCGGCACCGAGGAACATGAGATATACATAGTTGCCGTCGCGGCACTTGTAGGTGCCCCAGCACGCAGTGACGTCGTTGTGGGAGCCGACAGCTCCGGTGGGAACGCGGCGGTTGAACCAGTCCATGGGGCGCTGATTCTGGAAGCGGATACCCATCTCGTACTGAGCAATGTCGAAGCTCTCGCCCTCGCCGGTTTTCTCTGCCCAGCGAAGTGCGGCGATGATGTTTGCAAGACCGCCCAGGCCGGCAAGATAGTCGGTGGGGATTTCGCGTCCGGGCAGGGGCTCACGGTCCTCGAAGCCCTGCATGTTCATGTAGCAGGAGAAGGCCTGGCAAACCGGGTCGTAGCAGCCGCGGTTCACGTAGTCGGGGTCGCCGCTCTGTCCGTAGCCGGAGAAATGGGCGATGACAAGGCGGGGGTTCCAAGACCAGAGAACTTCGTCGGTCAGGCCCCATTTGTCGTATGTTCCGCCCTTGGAGGACTCGATGAAAACATCGGCGTCGGAGAGCAGGTCCTTGAGTATTTCTCTGCCTTCCGGTGAGGGAATATCAAAGGAGATGTTGCGCATGTTCTTGCGGTCACACTCTGCGCCCATTCCGCCCTTGCCGCGGTTGGTGTCGAAGGATTTGGTGCTTTCAATCCACACAACGTCTGCGCCCATTTCAGCCATTAGTTCAGCTGCGATAGGGCCGGCCACGACGGTGGAAGAGTGAACAACCTTAACCCCGCGCAGCATACCAAATTCAGGAATGTCTGATTTTCTTGCCATTTTATTAAAGCACCTCTTTCAAAATAATTGTTGCGATCCTAGCAGAGGCCGAGCAGCTTCCAAACAGGAATGCTGGCCGTGCAGGCGATCAGGTTTACGACCATGTAGACGACGTTCATCTGGAAGCTGTCCTTGAAGTCGACCATCTTGCCGTTGGTCGCAGCCAGAGCGGTGGCGTAGGTAACGTTGTTGGCTGCATAGTGCCAGACCAGGGTGGAGCAATAGCCGGCGAACAGAATGGGCCAGGGGTGAATGCCGTACTCGGTGCAGATTCCGCCGAAGATGGCGAAGATAATGGTGATAGCCGCAGTCTGAGAGACGACAACAATACGCATTACATACACAACCAGGCATATGACGGGGATGAGAATCCAAATGTTGCCCACAACAGGAGCCAACACAGGAGCCAGAACCTTAGCCAGGAAGGAGGACCAGCCCATCTTGGAAATCAGGGAAGCCAGAGAGTAGATGCAGCCGATGAACACAACGGAGGACCAGGCGATGCTGTTCTTGAAGTCGGGGCCTGCGAGGACGCCGGTGATGAACATGAGCAGCAGGACTATAAGAGAAACCATGGTGGCGTCGATGCCGGTGACCTTGGTGGTCATCCAGCCGATAAGACCGACAGCGAGAAGGATGCCGGCGATTTTTTCATTGGTGGTCATGGGGCCAAGAGCATCAAGCTGCTTTTTTGCCAGACCCTTTTCGGCAACGGCAGTTTCTTTGTCAGGCTTATAAAGAACAACAATGGCGATGAAGCAAAGTGCGAGCACAACGATCAGCCAGAGCCATGTGCCGGAGAACCAGCTCATCCAGCTTATATCGCCCTGCAGCTCTTCGGGCATCATGCCTATGAGAGTGAATACGGGGACTGCGCCGCTATAGAATGCCATGCCGAGGATTGTGGTTGCAATGACCATTGCACCGAACAGGCCGCGAGCGCCCTTGCTGCCCTTTTCGTAGTTCAGAGACTCAGAAATCTGGGCAGAGAAGGGGGCAAGTATGGCAGCCTTGGCGTTCAGGCTGGGGATCAGGGGGCTGATGATAAGGCCTGTGGTGAACAGGGCGGTGACCTGACCGCGGAAATTCTCGGGGAAAATCTTCAGGATCATGAAGGACAGTCTTTTCAGAAGACCGCTCTTTGCAACGCCTGCGGACAGACCGAACGCGCCGATGACCAGCCAGACAGAGGAGCCTGCAAAGGGGGCGAATGCGTCACCGAACTTGCAGACGCCGAAAATAACGAACGCGCTGAGGCCGACCAGTGTGATGACAAAATCGGGCCAAACGTCGAGGACCATCCAAATGATAAGACAGATAAATATTCCGGCGAAGCGCATTGCCTCAACGGTCAGCTCTTCGGGCGGGGCAATGCTCGCAATCGCAACGGCGATGATGATGGGGATGATGATTTTTAGGAGCGTTACGATGTTAAACTTCTTCGTATTTTCCATTTTCTTTCACCTTTCTCGTCTCTTTATATGTTTTCCAAATAAGTTGTGCTTTATATTACTGCGCCTTCAAAATTTCCTTTTGAATTGCGCGGCCGGCGATGTGAACCATGATCTGATCCGTGCCGCCGCCGATACGGTGCATTCTGGCGTCGCGCCAGAGACGGGCAACTCTGTGATCCTCGGTGTAGCCAATGCCGCCGAGAATCTGCATCGCAGAGTCAGCAACCTCGAAGCCGGCCTGCGCGCAGTAGAGCTTGCAAAGTGCGGCGGAAACCTTGATGGAGAGGCCGTTGTCCTTTTCCCAAGCGGTCTTGTACAGGAAGTTGCGCATGTTCTCTATCTTTATACGCATATCGACGAGCATCTCCTGAACCAGCTGGAAGGAGCCGATCGTCTTGCCAAACTGCTCTCTCTGTGTGGCATATGCAAGTGCGTCGTTGTAGCAGCAGACCGCGATGCCGAGGGAGTCGGCTGCGATAACCAGACGCTCAACCTCAAAGTTCTTCATGACGGTCATGAAGCCGTCGCCTTCCTTGCCGACGATGTCAGACTCCTCAATAACAACGTTATCGAGATATACCTCGCACATGCTGCGGGTTCTGTGTCCGACCTTGTGCATGGGCTTAATGCTGACGCCGGGTGCGTCCATGGGTACGAGCCAGGTGGTCATGGTCTTGTTTACGCGGACATCGGTCAGCGTGAAATCGCGGGCCATGCAGAGCATATACTTGGCTCTGTCTGCGTCTGTGCAGAAGGTCTTATGACCGTTTATCACAATTTTTCCATCCTTGCGGACAAATGATGTCGTGATGGCATTGCTGTCAGAACCTGCCTGCGGCTCACTCAAACCAAGGCAGAAGCCCATTGCGTCGCCATCGAGCAGGCAGGCAATGACGTTCTTCTGCTGCTCGGGTGAACCGAAGTTGAGCATGTCGTCAACCTGAAGCAAAGCGCCGAGTCCGGAGGGATAACCGTGGCTGTATACCTTCTCTCCGACCATTACGAGTGTCTGAGTGTCAACCTCCACTCCGCCAAACTCTTCCGGGATGCTGAGCATACCGAAGCCGGCCTCGATAGCTGCCAGCTTGAATTCCTTGATCGGCTTCTGCTCGGCCTCGCAACGCTGAATGTAACTCTCGTCAAATTCGCCGCGTGCGAAGAATTCGTCGATACTCTCCAGAAGCAGCTCCTGCTCCTCTGTTTTCCTGAAATCCATACGCGTCTCCTTTCATTTGGGTCTGCCCCAAAACAATCTGTTGTTAATTATGCGACAAGCACACACCCTATCATTACAGCAAATAGCATGCCAAATGACAATAAAGTCACAATTTATTTTTTTAGTTTGATTTGTGCATCATTATTATCGACCCACAGTGGTATCTAAGCTGGCTAATAGCGATTTTAGCGTATTTTGTCGTTTGACTAAGAAATAACGGGGGAGTGTCCATGGATGCCCGTATTGTTAAAAATGTAGCGTATCGCTACACTACGATAGAATACACTGTTGTAGCGAAACGCTACACTTCTGGTGATTTCTGTCAAAATGTTTGGCTGGTTGACAAAACAGAACATCTTTTGGTATAATTCCAACAAATTGATTGAATAAATAATTATCAATAATGAACACTGGCGTTTTTGTGAGAACTATTAAGGAGGTAACTGTGGCAGAAACAGGATTTGTGATAAAGCAGGATTCCGCTCTTGAAGGAATGATAGAAAGCTCGCTTTTCAGATGCCGGCATTCAG
>CAZHUG010000096.1:0-4460 GCA_964535405.1 uncultured Oscillospiraceae bacterium
TATCTTCTGCGATACGAACGGCGATAGGCGGTAGCCGACGATGCGGTCGAGTATTCTCCGTGCCTGCTGGGCATCAACCAGGTCCTGATCTATTTCACGAGGCGCATTAATGCTCTCGGTAACAACCTTTTTTGTAATTTCATTGAAGGTCACACGGCATGTCCTCTCGTCAGGCAGCTCCAAAAGCTCCTTCAAGTGCCATGCAATCGCCTCGCCCTCGCGGTCCGGGTCAGTTGCGAGATAGACCATGCCGGCGCTCTTCGCGCTCTTCTTTAGCTCGGCTATGATATCCTCCCGACCCTTGACAGGCATATACTGCGGGTCAAAATTGTTTTCGAAATCGATGCCTATTTTGCTCTTAGGCAGGTCGCGCAGGTGGCCCATCGAGGCCACTACCTTATAGTTTTCTCCCAGATACTTCTCGATGGTCCTGGCCTTTGCTGGGGATTCCACTATGACCAGTGCCGTCTTTGATTTTGCCATTCAAACGTCCTCACTTCGCTATATTCAGGCTGAACCGCTTGCCCGGACTTTGGCGGATATATCCGCCAATCTGGAGCATAGTCAGTTCAGAGAGCACTTCGGCAGCCGTCAGGCCGCAGCGCTCTATTATATCATCCACATGAACATCGGGCTCGCTCATTGCGGACACTATCTTAAGCTGTGCCTCCGAGAGGCCTTCAAGTTGCTTCTGCAAGTCAATATATTCCACGCTCACAGGCTTGTCAACGACTTTTTTTGGACGGCGCTCACGAATCCTCTTAAAACTCGCTATGATTTTAGTGCTTTTCTGCTCAAAATCAGGCTCATCCTGCTGTAACTGAAGTCCATGAAAGCCCAGCTCGCTCACCTTGCCGGGAAACAGGCTGTCGAAGTGCGAAAGCACGTCCCAGCCGCAGGTTACGGGCAGAGCCCCGTCCTTTAAAAGTGCGTTTGAGCCCGCCGCCATGCTGGAATCGGCATTGGCAGGAACAACGAAAACCTCCTTGCCCTGGCTTATCGCCTCATCAGCGAAAAGCAGTGCACCGCTCCTCTGGGGTGCCTCGGCAACCACTGTTGCCACCGAAAGTCCGGCAGTAACCCGGTTTCTCGCCCTGTAATAGCTGCTGAAGCCCTGAGCGCCGGGCGGATATTCACTGAGCACCGCACCGACCTTCTCCACATCACGCGTGAGCGCAGCGCCCCAGTCGCTGTCGATAGCCGAGCCTAGCACACCGATGCAGGAGCCGCCGGCTCTGAGTGCACCTTTGGCCGCGGCGGCGTCAATGCCCGCGGTGAGACCGGAGACAATAAGTCCTCCGCATTTTGTTATCTCATAGCCCAGGCTCGTCGCCATCTTGATGCCATACGGGGTCGCCTTGCGCGTGCCGACAATCGAAATTGCGGCGGCATCGTCAAGCGAGGGCAGGCGTCCGCGAACATAGAGCACCACAGGCGGGTCGTATATCGCCGCCAGCCGGCGCGGATACGCCGCGTCCTGCAACGTTATAACGTTTATATCCTTCTCCTGACACTGCTCAAGTATTCTTTGAGCGGGATCAAGATTTTTATTTTCAAGTGCCGTTATTTCCCGGTCTGTCAGACCGCCAAGCTCAGCATACCCGCCCTTAGCCGCAAAGTACACAGCCCTCGGACTTGTGTAGTGCTCGATGAGAAGTGCTTTTGCCTTTGGGCGCACTCCCTCAATTGCAGACAGCCATATCCAATATCTCAGCTCCGACACAGCACACACCTCCCGCTCTCTGTCTATAAGCAATTTATCTATACATTTCCCACATAGTAATGCTTGCCGCCATCGCGGCGTTGAGTGACTCGCTGCCGGGCGTCATCGGGATTATAAGCGCCTTATCACAGGCTGCAAGCAGCTCCTGCGACAGACCCTTGCCCTCGTTGCCTATCGCCACGGCACAGCGGCGCATATCGAGCGTGCGTATATCCGCGGCCCCATCCCGCAGTGCGGCACCGTAGAGCGGAAGCTGCCAGCCCGTGAGCAGTGCGCGAAGCTCCTGCACCTCAACCTTCATGATGCACTGACGGAAAACCGCGCCCATGCTCGCCCTTGCAGATCTGGCAGACCAGGGGTCTGCGCAAGCGCCGACGAGGATCACGGCGTCAACGTCCAGCGCTGCCGCGCCGCGGACAACCGTGCCCACATTGCCGGGGTCCTGAACATTTTCAAGAACAATGACCTGCCTCGGGTGCTCCGGCGGCTTTACCGTCTCACGGCGAACCGTGAACACGGGACCGGGACTGTTTTTGAGCGGCGAGGCATACTGCACCAGCTCCAGATCCGCTGTAAACTGCTCGGCGCAATCCACGCTGCGTGCCGGCTCACCCGACCAGAGTATGCTTGTTATCTCCGCTCCGGAGCAAAGCGCCTCATTCAGAAGCTTCAGGCCGTCGAGCAGTGTTTCGCCACAGTCGGCATCAGAGTTTAGTTTTCTCAGTTTTGCTATGAACTGGTTTTTGCGCGATGTTATTTTCTCCATTTTGTCCTCAAGTAAAGCAACGCTGTGGCGGGGAGCTTTTACTCCCCGTCACAGCGGGCTGAATTATTATTCTATCGGCTTCATGGTGGGGAAGAACAACACGTCTCTTATGGACGAGCTGTTCGTCAGCATCATGACGGCACGGTCTATTCCCATGCCCATGCCGCCAGTCGGGGGCATGCCATATTCAAGTGCTGTGATGAAATCCTCATCGAGCATTTCAGCCTCGTCATCGCCGCGATCGCGCAACTCTGCCTGCTTCGCGAAGCGGCCGCGCTGGTCAATGGGATCGTTGAGCTCGGAGTATGCGTTGGCAAGCTCGCTGCCGCACACAAAAAGCTCAAAACGCTCGGTAAGCCTGGGGTCTGCGGGGCTGCGCTTGGTCAGGGTTGAAACCTCAACGGGATACATGGTTATAAAGGTCGGCTGGATAATCTTGGACTCGACACGCTGGTCAAAGGTCTCATACAGTGCATTGCCCCAGGTCTTGTCGGCAGACGCGGCGAGCTCAACGCCTATGCTCTTGGCAAGCGCTACCGCCTCTGCATCATCGGAAACAGCGGCAAAGTCAAGACCGGTGTGCTCGCGCACGGCATCGATCATAGGCAGCCTGCGCCAGCCGGGTGTCAGGTCAATCTGCTGACCCATCCACTCAAGCTCATAAGTGCCGAGAATTTCCTTGGAAGCGGAGGATAAAATGCCCTCCGTTATATCCATCATGACGTTGAAGTCGGCATATGCCTCATACAGCTCTACCGTGGTAAATTCAGGGTTGTGCTTTGTATCCATTCCCTCGTTGCGGAAAATGCGGCCTATCTCGTAAACTCTCTCGATGCCGCCCACGATCAGCCGCTTGAGATTTAGCTCAGTGGCTATCCGCAGGTACATGTCCAGATTCAGAGTGTTGTGGTGGGTGATGAACGGGCGCGCGGTCGCGCCGCCGGAAATTGTGTTCAAAACCGGGGTCTCAACCTCCATATATCCGCGTTCATCAAGATAATGGCGCATATGTGTTATAAACTTGCTGCGTATTTCAAAGGCGCGCTTGACCTCAGGATTCATTATGAGGTCGATGTAACGCTGGCGATAGCGGGTTTCGCGGTCAGTAAGGCCGTGGAACTTCTCCGGCAGAGGACGCAGAGATTTTGACAATAGCTTCACGCTGTTGCAGTGCACAGAAATTTCACCCATGCGGGTTTTGAAAACAGAACCGCCCACGCCAATAATGTCACCAATATCAAACTTGCGGAAATCCGCGAAAGTCTCAGCGCCGACATCATTGACCTTTACGTATATCTGGATTCTGCCACTGCCGTCCGCCACGTCTGCAAAAATCGCCTTGCCCATGCCGCGTTTGGCCATGATGCGTCCGGCAATTGTCACGTCTTTGCCTTCAAGCTCCTCAAAACTGGCTTTAATCCCGCCCGCGGTGGCACTGCGGTCAAAGCGTGTCTCCTCAAACGGGTCGCGACCTTCATTTTGAAGCTCCGAAAGCTTATTGCGGCGGATCTGAAGTATCTCTGATAAATCCTGCTCCGGTGTCTCGGTCCTTATCTCATCGCTCATACTATCTTTCCTTTTCTATCTTAGTTTTCGATTGCAACCACGCTAAAGTGAACCTCACCCGCGGGTGCCTCAACACAAACCGTATCCCCGACACGGCGGCCAAGAAGTGCGCGGCCTATCGGGCTCTCGTCAGATATGCGGCCCAGAATCGGATTCACTTCCTGTGAACCGACTATCTGGAAGACGCACTCTTCCTTTTCTGTCATATCCATAACGCGGACGGTGCCGCCCATCGTGACTGCGTCGTGTGCTATGTCTGCCTTCGCGATTATCTCCGCATTTTCCAGCAGGACACGCAACTCTGCCATCTTGGAATAGAGCTTGCCTTGCTCGGTTTTGGCCTCATCATATTCACTGTTTTCAGACAGGTCGCCAAAGGAACGAGCCTCCTTTATCTGTTCGGAG
>CAZHUG010000097.1:0-1464 GCA_964535405.1 uncultured Oscillospiraceae bacterium
AGGTAATCGGAGCCGGTGGAATGGCTGTGGTGTATAAAGCCATGTGCCACCGACTGAACAGATACGTTGCGATTAAAATACTCAGAGATGATCTGGTTTCAGATGAGGAGCTCCGTCATCGCTTTCAAACTGAGGCTCAGGCAGTCGCAATGCTCTCTCATCCCAACATCGTCTCTGTATATGATGTGAGCCATTCGGGTGACACGGAGTATATTGTTATGGAGCTTATTGACGGCATAACGCTCAAGCAGTATATGAAAAAGAAGGGTGCGCTCGGCTGGAAAGAAGCGCTGCATTTTGCCGTGCAGATTTCCAAGGCTCTTGAGCATGCGCATGAGAGAGGAATTATTCACCGCGACATCAAGCCGCAGAATATAATGATACTCAAGGACGGCACCATAAAGGTTGCCGACTTCGGCATTGCCGCGCTTGAGAGTGCTCAGGAGAAGAAAAGCCAGCAGACCGTGGGCTCTGTGCACTATATTGCACCTGAACAGGCAAAGGGCGATGCTCCGGACACGCGCAGCGACATATACTCGCTCGGCATTGTGATGTACGAGATGCTGACGGGACGTCTGCCTTATGATGGCGACAGCCCTGAGGAGATCGCACTCAAGCATATTGCCGGCTTTGCAACAGCTCCGACAGAGCTTAATAAGGATATTCCGAGTGAACTGGCTCGGATTACCAACAAGGCCATGAACTCCAACATAAATGAACGCTATCAAAGTGCGTCTGAGCTTTTATTTGATCTTGAGGAGTTCCGCAAGGCCCAGGCCAGCCTCATAAAGAAGGCTCATGGGGGCAAGTCGTCTGATAAAGATCTGGATGACGAGGATAGCTATTTGATTAACACCGTTATTAGCCCTGATGTCATGCCTATAGGCACGACAGGCGAGCTGCCCAAGGAAAAATATATGCTTCGCCGCCGACGTGCGCGCAAGGTCAGCATCATGTCCGGCGCCTTGGGTGTCCTGGTTTTTATCATTGCAATATTTGTATTTCTCTGGAATTTCTGGCTCAGTGACATTTTTAGCGTCGCAGAACGCATTGAGATACCCAATTTTATGGGCGAAAACTATGAATATATCATAAATAACAGCGAATATAAGAAGGTTTTCAATTTCGAGATTACCTTTGACGTGAATCCCGAGGTTAACGAGGGCGTTATAGTCAATCAGGATCCCGAGCCTGATCGCAGTATGATGATCGTGCCTGAAAAAATTAACATCAAGCTCACTGTCAGTGCCGGGATAAAGATGACCAGCATTCCAGATGTTGTCAATTGGCAGTATCAGGAAGCAACTATTGAACTGCAAAACGCGGGCTTCCTCGTTGAGTCTGTGGTCGAGACTTCGGACACAGTCACTGAGGATTACGTTATCATGACCAGCCCTGTCGCCGGCGAGCAGCTTCCGGCCGGCTCTACCGTCTATATAACCGTAAGTGCAGGACCAACACTCA
>CAZHUG010000097.1:1474-4422 GCA_964535405.1 uncultured Oscillospiraceae bacterium
CGTTGTCATGCCAAATCTTATCGGACAGACCGAGGCAACAGCAAAATCGCTCATTGAGAGCACAAATCTCAGTTATGCAAACACAAACTATATTGAGAGCGACTATGACGCAGGCATTGTAATAAGGCAGAGCGTCGATGCCTATGAGGACGTTGAGGAGCACACAAAAATTTATATCTGGGTCTCCACCGGCCCTGCGCAAACCCCAACACCTTCGCCGCCGGATTCTGGATCGGAGGGCGGTTAATGCCTGAAGGTACAATAATTAAAGCACTTTCCGGCTTCTACTATGTCAGAATTGCGGGCGAGACTATCGAATGCAAGGCGCGCGGTCGTCTCAGGCTCGATGGTATGTCCCCGCTGGTCGGAGATAAGGTTGTTATTTCTCTGGACGGGCAAGGCCGTGGCCGGGTAGATACAATACTTCCCAGACGTAATTTCTTTGTGCGGCCTGCCGTTGCCAATATAGATGTCCTTATTGCCGTCGCATCCGAGGTTAACCCTGTGACAGATCCGTTTTTGATCGACCGGGTTACGGCGACGGCTGAGAACAACGACTGTCGCGTGATAATCTGCATAAATAAATCGGATTTGAGCGACAGCACCCGCTTGGCCGATATCTATAACTCCACCGGCTATGAGACAATCGTGACCAGTGCGGAGACGGGGGAGGGTATTGAAGCGCTGCGTCACAGCATAAGTGGCTGTATCTGCGCCTTTTCGGGCAACTCCGGTGTTGGCAAGTCGAGCATTATAAACGCACTCTCGCCCGAGCTTGACATTCAGGTTGGTGATGTGAGCGAGAAGCTGGGCAGGGGCAGGCACACGACGAGGCACATAGAGCTTTTTAAGGCTGGTGATGCCTATGTGGCAGATACCCCCGGCTTTGCGTCCTTCGATGTCGAGATGATGCGCCCTATTCCCAAGGAGGAGCTTCAATTTTGCTTTCCCGAGTTCCGCAAGTACATTGATCACTGCCGTTTTGATGATTGCGCGCATCTTAAGGAGCCTGACTGTGCTGTCCGTGAGGCGCTTGAGCGCGGCGAGATAAACCTAAGCCGACATGAGAGCTACGAGCGCTTATATGAAATTTCTGCCCAGTACAGGGAATGGAAATAGTAACAAAGTACATGCCCCCTGCGTATAATGTATTAACATACATTTGCGCGGGGGTGTTTTTTATGGGCAGAAAGAGACGTCGACATGGGAATTCCTTGGGCTGTCTGACAATAATAGCTGGCATCATAATCATCCTGGCGCTAATTCTTCCAGCGGGATTTTGGTGGTTTGCTCTTGCAATTTCACTGATCTGTGGTGGAATTTGGCTCTTGCGTTGCGGTTAAGGAGGATGACTTGAAAATATTTGTTATCAAACTACCCCGCTTCATCTCAAAGTTCTTATTGCGGTTTTCCTCAAAGTAATTGAAACGAGCTGTCATATGTTGACAGCTCGTTTCATACTATATACAGATATTACGGCAAGGGGAGATACGCATGGAATTGATTATGAAGCCCAGTGGCATCGCATGCTACGAAAAGATATTTGAATTCACAGTCCCTGCAGAACAGGCAGTGGAAACGGTTATTCCTGACACCATGCCTGACGTTGAGCGCATACTCTGCGCTGAGGGCATGGCAATTATCAGGGGCAAGGACGTACAGGATGGCAGAGTGTCGCTTTCAGCGTCCGTCACTGCTACTGTGGTCTATGCTCCTGAGGGCGAGGCCGGTGTCTGTCATGTCTCATCTGTTATCCCCATTTCAGTTGAGCGTGACGCGCCGGGAGCAACATCAGAGAGCTTTCCGGTGGCATCACTGACGGTTAGCTCAGTGGATGCGAGGATGCTCAACCCAAGAAAGTTACTTATTCGTGCCACGGTGATGGTACACATGGAGTGTTATGAGCGCTCTGAGACAGTTTTTTGCAGTGCGCTTGAGGGGAGCAGGACTGCCGAGGTTGAAGCTCTGTCAAAGGAGTGCACAATAAGCCCTGTGGTCTGCGTGAAGGAAAAAACCTTCATTGTTTCAGACGAATACCATCTCCCGGCAGGCTCGCCTGAGCTTGGTGAGCTGATCTGGCACGGCGTTGAACTGATGCAGGGGGGAGTCAGGACAGTTGGAAACAAACTCATTTTCAGCGGGACTGTGCGAGTGGGTATTCTGTATGTGCCGGAAGATACGCAGGATCTTGCAACAGCAAGCTTTGAAACAGAGTTTTCCCAGATGATTGAGACCGACACTGAACTCGCAAGCCCCGATGGGACAATTCATACCCTGCTTACGGCGGAGTATGTTGACGGGAGCACTCTCTCAAACGGAGAGCGCGGAATAACGGTGGAGCTGCACCTAGTCTCCCAGGCTATATGCAGTGACAGTGCCAAGGCGGTCTATATTTCAGATTGCTACAGCAACCACATGGATCTATCAATTGAGCGCGATGAGCGCCGGGAATGCTGTGTCCAGCGCCGCACAACAATGCGTGAGACTTTGCGTGAGTGCATTCCGGCAACACCCCCGGCAGTCGATGTCTGCCGAGTTATGTGCCGGGCCGGCGAGGTCGCATGCAATGATGGAAAATTAAAGTGCCCGGTTGCGGTGACCATCATGTACAAGTGCTCGGATGGCACGATACACTCGATCTCACGCAAGCTCACGGCGGAGGCCACAGCTACGCTTGAGGAGAACGAAAGCATTAACTTTGCCAGAGCCTGCTGTGCGGAGCAATACGCATCACCGGGTGCAGATGGAATTGACCTTCGTATACTTATTGACTTTGAGCTGCTCATTGTTCGGAACTTCACCGTCTCGCAGATTTCGTCGCTCAGCTGTGGCGACCCCTGCGACTGCTCAAACCGGCATTCAATAGTTGTAATCAGAGCATGTGCCGAAGACACGCTGTGGGGGCTTGCAAAAAAGCATCACTCCACAAGCAAGCTCATTTGCGCAAT
>CAZHUG010000098.1:0-3915 GCA_964535405.1 uncultured Oscillospiraceae bacterium
GGTGTCAACCGCCCTTTATGCGGTTTAAGCGGCGTTCCGCAAAAGAAGGGGTACACTTTGGAATTCACTGACTCGCTAAAAAAAAATTACCAATTCCGGCGCGCCTATGACAGAGGCAAAAGCGCCCCGGAGCCCTGTCTTGTCGTCTATATGCGCCGAAACGGCAGTCGTGAAAACAAGCTGGGCATCACCGTCTCCAACAAGCTGGGCAATGCCGTCATCCGCAACCGTTTGCGGCGCAGGCTCAGGGAAATCTACAGACTGCACGAGGGTTCGATGCGCCGCGGCTTTGACATTGTCATCGTGGCGCGCGGCAAAAGCGTCGGTGCCGACTATTGGCGGCTCGATGCCGAATTTTTACGCGCGTGCGCGAGGCTCGGGCTGACGAGAACGGGGGATAAGGCATGAAAAAAGTTTTTCTTGCGCTCATCCGTTTTTACAGGCGGAACATTTCGCCGCTCACGCCGCCGAGCTGCAGATATATTCCCAGCTGCTCACAGTATGCCCTGGAAGCCATTGAGAAATATGGCGCAGCGAAAGGCGGCTGGCTCGCGCTCCGGCGCATAAGCCGCTGTCATCCCTTTCACCGCGGCGAGCATGAATTTTTCGACCCCGTCCCCTAATCCCCCGGAGAGCCGGGCCATTAACCCTTATGAGGAGAAAACAAGATGCTTGATTTTATAGCAAAACCGTTTGGTATGCTGATGATGTTCATCTACAAGCTGACAGGAAACTTTGGTCTTTCGATCATTCTGTTCGGCATTGTGGTCAACCTCATTCTCCTGCCGCTCAACGCTAAGAGCAAAAAAGGCATGATGCGCATGACCCGCCTTCAGCCGCGCATCAACGAGCTTCAGAAAAAGCACGAGGGCAATCAGCAGGCCCTCAACACCGAAATGCAGCGCCTCTATCGCGAGACAAACTCAAACCCCATGTCAGGCTGTCTCTGGGGTCTTCTGCCTCTGCCGATCATGCTCGCGCTCTACAGAGCAGTCGTAAAGCCGATCACCATCATGATGGGTGTCTCCAAGGAACTGCTTGCAGCGGGCGGCGCAATCGGCAACCAGCTGTCGGAGCTCGGCTATTCGCTGTCCAACTACGGCACGAACGCATTTTATGAGCAGATCTATCAGTCGAAGTTTATAACAGACCACTTTGACCAGTTTTCCGGCCTGTCGGACAAGCTTGTTAAAATGGACTACAGCTTCCTCGGACTTGACCTGTCCGCCACACCGCAGTGGAAGTTCTGGAACTTTGACTTCAGCGGCGGCAAATGGATTATCCTGGGACTGTTCATGCTTCCGCTCATTTCCACCGGACTGTCCTATCTGTCCATGTTTATAAACCAGAAGGTCTCCGGCAATGCCGGCAACGCGCAGGCGCAGGCCACCAGCAAGTCGATGATGTACATGATGCCGCTGATGAGCCTCTGGATCGGATATATCATGCCCGCCGCGATGAGTGTTTACTGGATCATCAACAGCTCCGTCGGCATCCTGCGCGAGATCGGACTCACCTCCATGTACAAAAAGAAGATGGACGCCGAGGACATGGTCTTCCTGGAGAAGGAGCGTGAGCGCGATGCCGAGCTTGAGCGAAAGAGACTTGAAACCGAACGTCTGCGCGCCCTGAACGCCACGACGGTCAACAAGAGCACCAGCAAGAAAAAACAGCAGACACAGGCAAAGCAGACCGACGTCGAGCGCAAGGCAGCTGCCGACCGCGCAGAGCGTCAGGCACGCCGCGAGCGGCTTGGCATCACACTGCCAGAGCAGCCCGACTCACAGGTCGGCAACCGCCGCTACGCGAGAGGCCGCGCCTATGTTGACGATCGCTATATTAACCCCGAAGATGCCGAGGAGGCGACGATTGCCGCCGCAGCCGAAAGTGAGTTCGGCGAAGCCATAGACATTGATGTTGAAGATACTGTCCTTGAGAGGGTCGATTTAGAGGATGCTTCACAGCTCGACTCCGATTCTTTGGAGTACGACGAAGCTTCCCCGGACGAACAGGAGCAGGAGTAAACATGAAGATACGTCTTGAAATGTCCGGCAAAAACGCGGAAGACGCCATAAATCTGGCTCTTAAGCGGCAGGGACTTGAGCGCGACGATGTACCCGCAGAGATAATCGAACTTGCCAAAAGCGAATTTGAGGCTCTGAGAGCCTCCGTAAGCCAGTTTCGTGAATCCGCGAATGTGAATATCGATATCGGCATCAATGATATCGATATAAATGCGGATATGGATGAGGATACGAATGTGGATATAGACATCGATATGGACACAGATATCGATTTTGATGTTGTCGCCCCCGTCCTTGAGAAGGCTTCCCGGGACGAGGAGGAACAGGAGTAAACATGAAGAAATTTCTTGAAATGTCCGGCAGAAACGAGGACGACGCCATAAATCTGGCTCTTGAACAGCTGGGACTTGAGCGCGACGACGTATCTGTAGAAATAATTGAACGTGCCAAAAGCGGTTTTTTGGGTCTAAGATCCTCACCCGCGATCATAAGAGTTGAGTATGACGCACCGGACGAGCCGGAAGCGCCCGAAGTAGCAGTCAAGCCCGCAGCACCCGCAGCACCCGCAGCGCCGGCGGCAGCCAGGCCGGCAGCTCCGGCGGATGACGAGTTTAAAGCCGATGTTTTCCGCTTCGTCTCCGGTCTTTTGGAGCACATGGAGGTCCCCGCCGAAATCGAGATCAGCGACCGCGAAAAGGGCGGACTGCTCGTGAATCTCAACGGAGAGTCCATGGGCGTCGTAATCGGTCGCCGCGGCGAGACACTCGACGCTATCCAGCACCTTACAAACTACGTGGTGAACAAGGGCAGCGAGCGACGCCGCCACATCTCCGTCGATGCCGAGAGCTACCGCGCAAAGCGCGAGGACAGCCTTGTGCATCTGGCGGAAAAGATGGCCGCAAAGGTCGTCAAGTACAAGCGCAGCATGGCACTTGAGCCGATGAACTCATACGAGCGCCATGTTATCCATTCCGCACTGCAGGACTATGAGGGCGTCTCCACGGGCTCCACCGGCTCCGAGCCGAACAGGCGCGTGGTTGTCTCCTACGACCGCCCCAAGCAGAGCGGCGGCAAGCCCGAAAACCGCGAGTGGCGCTAAGCAGTTAATTTTGGGGAGGTTTTTTTATGATTTTTGAGACAGTCAGAGAGATATTGGCACATCAGCTTGAAATTGACCCGGCGCTGATAACGCCACAGACCGACATTATCAGCGATTTGGGCGCGGACTCTCTGGATATAGTTGAGCTAATCATGGCGGTTGAAGAGGAATATGACATCGTCATAACCGATGACAGCGCGGGCAACGTCCGCAGCGTCAACGAGGTTGTTGGGCTGCTCAGCTCTCTAATCTAAGCTACAGCAAAACGAAAGCGGCCTGCAAATGCAGGCCGCTTTTTTCTGTTCTTTGCGATAATCGTGAAAATTGCACAGCAAAGATTGTGAAAGTTGCATAGTTTACATTTTGTTGAGCTTAATTTCACCGTCCTGTGCGACGGTCTGAACCCTGTCACCGGGACAAATTTCGCCCGAGAGCAGCTTTTCCGCCGCCTGGTCCTCCAGACAGGCGCTTATGCAGCGGCGCAGCGGCCGCGCACCATAGGCCGGGTCGAAGCCCTTGTCCGCCAAAAGCTCCAGCGCGCCGTCGGTGACCTCCATCTCCACGCCGAGACCGCGCATGCGCTCCTCCAGCGCCGAGGTCATGCCCGCTGCGATCTTCTTGACCTCCGCACGGGTCAGGCGTCTGAACACAATCGCCTCGTCCACACGGTTCAGAAACTCGGGGCGGAAGGTGCGCTTGAGCTCTGTCATGACCGCTTTTTTGGCCTCACTGTCCGCGTCGCGCTCAACACCGCCGAAGCCGAGCGCGGGTCTGCCGTCGGTTATCGCCTTC
>CAZHUG010000099.1:0-3794 GCA_964535405.1 uncultured Oscillospiraceae bacterium
TCAGCCAGGTCGCCGGAGCAGCACTCAAGCTGACGCACGGGAATGTCGAGCGTTCTGAACAGATCAACGGTGTTCTTCCAGAGTATCTCGTACCACTCCTTGCTCTCCTCGGGGCGGCAGACGACGATCATCTCCTGCTTCTCGAACTGATGTATGCGATAGACGCCGCGCTCCTCAAGCCCGTGCGCACCCTTCTCCTTACGGAAGCAGGGGGAGTAGCTCGTCAGGGTGATGGGCGACTGGGTGTCGGGAATGATCTGGTCAATATATCGGCCTATCATCGAGTGTTCCGACGTCCCGATCAGGTAGAGGTCCTCGCCCTCGATCTTGTACATCATCGCTTCCATTTCCGGGAAGCTCATGACGCCCTCGACAACAGCCCCGTGTATCATGAACGGCGGGATGACATAGGTAAAGCCGCGATCTATCATAAAATCGCGCGCGTAGGCTAAAACGGCCTCATGCAGACGGGCAATATCGCCCAGCAGATAGTAAAAACCATTTCCGGCGACGCGCCTTGCCGCGTCAAGATCAATGCCGTTGAAGGATTCCATGATCTCCGTATGATAAGGAATGGGAAAATCTGGAATAAGCGGCTCGCCGAAACGCTCAATCTCCACATTGAAGGAGTCGTCCGCACCGATTGTGACGCTAGGGTCAATGATTTGGGGAATTTGCATCATTATGTCACGGATCTTGTCCTCCAGCTCTCTTTCCAGAGTCTCAAGCTCCGCGAGTCTGTCGGCCTGCGCCTTGACCTGCGCCTTGACTGCTTCCGCCTCCTCCAGCTTTGAGGGGTCGCGCTTTGCCTGACCCATGAGCATCCCGATTTGCTTAGAGAGCGCATTGCGGGATGCACGCAAGTCATTTGCCTCGGTCACAGTGGCGCGGTTTTGCGCGTCGAGCGCTATGACCTCGTCAACCATCGGCAGCTTAAAGTCCTGGAACTTCTTCTTTATATTCTCGCGAACCGCCTCAGGGTTCTCGCGAAGGAATTTTATATCTATCATCGTTGATTACTCCCTGTTTGTATTTTTAAGTGTATCAAGAGCCTCAATCAGCAGCTCGCGATCGTCAGAACCGTAGTATTCTATGGTAATACGTCCGCGTTTGCCGGTTTCTACCATCATGACCTTGCGTCCCAGTGATCGCTCAAGCTTCTTTGCGACCTCGCCCAGATAGTCAATTGATTGATTGTTGCCGTCAAGACTTATCTTTGGCGCACGCATAAGCTTCTTTGCGAGCTCCTCGGTCTTTCTGACAGACAGTCCGTTTTTGAGCACGGTCTTCGCCGCGTCCAGCTGCAGCATATCCGGCTGTACCGGTATTAGTGCACGCGCGTGCCCGGCTGAGAGCACTCCCTGCTCGACCAGCAAAAGCACATCTGCTGAGAGCTTCAGGAGCCTTAAGGCGTTTGTGACCGTCGGTCGCGCCTTTCCAACTCTCTGTGCGGCTTCGTCCTGCGTCAGATCGTACTCGCGCATAAGTGAGCGGTAGCCGAGTGCCTCCTCAACGGGATTCAGATCCTCTCTCTGGAGGTTTTCGACAAGAGCCAGCTCCATTGCAAGGCGGTCGTCTGCCTCAATGACCCTGACAGGCACTTCTGTCAGCCCCGCAAGCCGGGATGCGCGCCAGCGGCGCTCCCCTGCTATGATCTGATAGTAACCTGACTCCAGCTTTCTGACCGTTATCGGCTGAATCAGGCCGTATTCACGGATGGACTCTGCAAGTTCCTGCAATGCGGTCTCGTCAAAGTAAACTCTGGGCTGATTCTCCCGCGGCTCAACCTTTGAAATCGGAAGATTTTTGACGCCCTCCTCTTTTTCGGGTGCTGAGTCACCGAAAAGTGCACTTAGCCCTGTCCCGAGCCCGCGTTTTGATGATGGGGATGCCATTGCGTCATTCCTCCCTCTTAATAAATTCGTTTGCCAGATGTAAATATGCGCGGCTACCCTTGGACAGCCTGTCGTAGTTAACCACCGGCATCCCGTGGCTGGGCGCCTCGGCTGTACGCACATTTCGTGGAATTCTTGTTTTATATACCGATGATCCGAAAAACTTCTCAACTTCCGATGCAACCTGTTCTGAAAAGTTTGTCCTTCCATCATACATAGTCATGACGATGCCCTGAACCTCAAGAGCAGGATTCAATCTCTTTTTTGTCAGCTTTATAGTATTCATCAGGTCTGCTATGCCTTCGAGTGCGTAATATTCGCACTGAACAGGTATTAGGACACTGTCAGCTGCCGCAAGAGCGTTGACTGTCAGCAGCTCAAGCGACGGGGGACAGTCGATAAATATGTAATCGTAGTTCTCCCTTGCGCTCAAAAGCGCTGTTTTCAGTATAAACTCGCGATTATCCATGTCCACAAGCTCAACCGTGGCTCCTGAAAGCTCGCGGTTGGACGGAATCACTGAGCCATAGTCTGTTTTGACAATGCAGTCCACTGCGTCAGTTCCGGACACGATGAGGTCATAGGTGTTTGGCATTGTATCCTTTGACACGCCCATTCCTGAGGTGCTGTTGCCCTGCGGGTCACAATCCACGAGCAGCACGCGCCGGTTGCGCTTTGTCAGCGCCGCGCAGAGGTTGATGCAGGTGGTAGTTTTGCCGACTCCGCCTTTCTGGTTGGCAATGGCGACGATTTTGCCCATATTAATCCCTCATTTCTGTGTGTATGAAGATTATAACAGGACTGTGCGCTGTTTTCAAGGTTTCACGTGAAACTTATTGCGCCGGATGTTCCACGTGGAACATCCGGCGTTATCAATATTTGATGTTCCATGTGAAACATTAAGACACGAGCATGTCCACATCCCCAAGAGTCATGCCGTCGTGGAGCGCTAAATTGATGCCGTAGCCGATGAGCTTGGCCATATCCTTGACGCAGGAGTCAATATCGCGGGGGGTCACAAACATGCCTTTGGCGCCCTCGTCATCAGTAAAGGCGGCAGCGTCGACAACGGTGGGCACGCCAACGGCAATGACCGGAGCGCCTAGTGTGCGCTCACAGAGCTCGGCACGGTCGTTGCCGACGCCGGAGCCCGGGACTATGCCGGCATCGGAAATCTGAACAGTGCGGCAGAGACGGTCGAGGCTCGCTGAGGCAAGCGCATCAACAGCGATGATGCGTGAGGGTGAAATGCCTGCGCAGACTGATGAGAGAAGTTGAGCGCTTTCAATGCCGGTAGTGCCGAGAACGCCGGGGCGCACGGCCGCGACCTCCGAAAACTGCGCGAAGTCATCCGGCATCTGCTGCTTTAGATGGCGGGTGGCAACAACGCTGTCTACGGCTAGAGGGCCAATGGCATCCGGAGTCATGGCGCCGTTACCAAGTCCTGCGACAAGAGTGCTGCCGCTGATATTGCCGCCAAGCATCTCGCGAATAACCTCGGAGAGCAGCGTTGCGGCCTCGTCGAATGAGTTTTCGGTCCTGCGGATAAGTGCGTCAAGGTCTATGGTGACGTATTTGCCAACTGGTTTACATAACGCCTCGGAGCCCTGTTCATCGAGTATGTCAACGGTGGTTACCTTGAAGCCGCGCCGGTCTTCTTCGACAGCGCGAACACCGGGAAGCTCGGTTGTTGCTTCGACTGAACCGCGAACGAGCTCGCGCTGCTCGACAGCCAGGTCTGTACGAATATGTCTTTCCATAGTGGAAGCCCTCCATAAATACACAATATAGTGTATATTTTGCTCTCGGGAGTCAGGGATATTCAGTTTTCTTTTTAAATATGTAAAAAGACCTTGATTTTTATAGCTAATAATGCTAAAATATCATTCTGCGGGCAAT
>CAZHUG010000100.1:0-2231 GCA_964535405.1 uncultured Oscillospiraceae bacterium
CTTGCCGGCAAGCCCCGCAATTTCAAACTCCTCGCGCAGTATCGCATCAGACTCACGCACGGCCTCGACACGCTCCGGCGTGATTGCGCCGATACAGCGAACTCCAAGTCCGGGGCCGGGGAACGGCTGACGGAACACCATGCTGTCAGGCAGACCCAGCGCCTTGCCCACCACCCGAACCTCATCCTTGTACAGGAACTTGACCGGCTCAACAAGCTCAAAGTCCAGATCCTCGGGCAGTCCGCCGACGTTGTGGTGGCTCTTAACGGGGCCGGATTCAACTATGTCGGGATAAATCGTGCCCTGTGCCAAAAACCTGATCCCCTCAAGCTTGCGCGCTTCCTCCTCGAACACGCGGATGAACTCCGCGCCGATTATCTTGCGCTTGGTCTCGGGATCGGAAACCCCTACAAGCTTAGTCAAAAATTGATCGGCAGCCCGCACATACGTCAGGTTTGCGCCGAGCTGACCGCCAAAAACCTCCGCAACCTGCTCGCTCTCGCCCTTACGCATGAGTCCGTGGTTCACATGCACGCACTCAAGCTGCCTTCCAACCGCCTTCACAAGCAGTGCCGCGACAACAGAAGAGTCCACTCCGCCGGACAGTGCCAGCAAAACTTTTCCGTCGCCTATCTGACCGCGCAGGGCAATCATCTGCTCATCAATGAACTTTTCTGCCAGTGAAAGAGTCGTAATTCGCTCCATCTCTGGTCTTTTATTAAATGAATTATTCATAATAACCTCCAAATCGGAAAATAATAGTCTGGGATGTGATTACTTGGCTATTATCATAATACGAACGCTAATTTTATACTTTGCGCTCATTCTGACAATGCGATTAATGGGTAAGCGGCAGCTCGGTGAAATGGAGCTGCCTGAATTTGTTGTTGCGGTTCTCATCGCCGACCTCGGCGCTCACCCGCTGCAGGACATCGGGATTCCGTTCATGAACGGCCTCCTGCCAATCATTGTCCTTTTCTGCTGTGAGGTGCTCATCTCCGGCGCTGCCATGAAAAATACCCGCCTGCGTGCCTTCGTGTTCGGCCGCCCCTGCTTCCTGGTCGAGAAGGGCGTGATAAACCAGAGCGAAATGCACAAAAATCGCTTCACCATTGACGAGCTCACGGAGGAGCTGCGTAGCAATGGGGTTATGGATATATCACAGGTCGAATATGCCATTTTAGAAACCGACGGCGTTTTAAACGCCATACTTTTCCCGGAATACAGAACGGCGACCATGGGGAGCATGAACCTGCCCACAAGGGACTGCGGCTATCCGTCAATAATTATCAACGACGGTCGTGTCATGGGCGATAATCTCAAAAAAACCGGACGTGACCGACGCTGGCTGGACGCTGAGCTCAAGCGCCGCAAAATAAAAGACCCGAAGCAGGTCTATATCCTCACGCTCGACTCCGCCGGAGGTGTATTTTTCGCCCTCAAGGAGATCCCGCTATGAAGAAAGAAATTTTTGCAGCCGGTCTGCTCCTGGCGCTATTTGCCGCGGCGCTGTATAACATCCACTTTCTGCGCGGCTTCATCGGCGATCTTTCCGACACTCTCTATGAGTCTCGAGATTTATGTGAAGCCGGAGACTTTGACGGCGCGGAGGAGTCCCTCCGCGCCGCGATTGACACGTGGAACTCAAAAGACGGCTACACTCACGTTTTAATCCGCCATTCGGAGATAGACAGCACCACAGACGCGTTCTATGAGCTTCTGAGCGAGATTTCCTCCAAAGATGCGTCAGCAGCCGTCGGAGCCTACGAGAAGGTTCTGGCGCATCTGGTGAGCATTTACACGATGGAGAAAATAACCCTCGGCAGTATTTTTTAGCTATCTACATCTTCAGGAGCTTCGTGAGTTCCTCCATGAAGGTGTTTATATCCTTAAATGAACGATAAACCGAGGCAAAGCGGACATAAGCGACCTCGTCCACGTCCTTGAGCCGATCCATGACCATCTCGCCAATTTCGGTGGTGCTGATTTCACGCTCAAGGGCGCTCTGCAGCTCCTGCTCGATATCGTCACCGATTTTTTCCAGTGAGCCGAGGGGCACGGGGCGCTTTTCGCAGGCACGGACCATGCCGTTAATCAGCTTGACCTTGTCGAAGGTCTGGCGGCTGCCGTCGCGTTTTATGACCACGAGTGGTAGACGTTCAATAATTTCGTATGTAGTAAATCGCTTTTGACAGGCAAGGCATTCGCGGCGGCGGCGTATACTCGCGCCC
>CAZHUG010000100.1:2241-3756 GCA_964535405.1 uncultured Oscillospiraceae bacterium
AATCGATGACCTTGCTCTCCGAGTATCCGCAAAACGGACATTTCATATTTTTACCTCCGTTGCACAACATATTGCTTTCAAGTATAGCATACACCACTAAATATCGCCAGAAAAAAATCTGCCTCAGACGACTTTTTTCGTCATTGGCAGATTTTGTGCATTGTCTTTCCGCTCGGGCTTGGCTTAATATAGCTATGAGGTGAATTTCATGAGTGTGTTAAGGCGGATGCTGTGCATGTGTGAGCCGTCGTGGCAGCTTTTACGCAAGGGACTTATCCTTTCGTGCGTATTTGCTCTCTGTGCGTTTATGCTGCTTATGGACGCAGGTACGCTTACCGAACACAGCTATTATACATATTTGCTCGCCCGCGAATTTGTTCAGGCACCGCAAATCATCATGCTTATCGCCATTATTGGCGGTGTGATGATTGAGGAGCGGCGCGTCAGATGATGCGCTCAAGCTCCTGCCTGCTGTAGAGGGCATTGAGCACATCAAGCAAAGCGTTAGGCGACAGCCGCTCCGGGAGTCCCAGCTTCAGCATAAGTTCGCGGCGTGCATTTGCACTGCCGGGTCTGCCGGAGAGTCCCAGAGCGTACATATCAGCCTTTGTCAGGCCGCGGGAGGAATACTCCGCGGCCTGTCCGTCCATCGTCGCCCCGGCGCGGCGCAGTGCCTCAATCAGTATCTCCGGCCGCATGCCCTCAACACCCAGCTTGCCCTCCTTTGAAGGGGCAGGCTTTCTTTTTTCCTTGCCCTCGACATCAGGAACATAGGCGTTTTTAATGAGTGACGGGTCTATTGCGCCCTTGAGGTGGTTTCTTATCATGAAGCCCGCGCCGTCGGAGTCAGTCAGGATAATAAGCCCGCGACTCTCCGCAAGGCGGCGCAGCAGAGAGAGCTTTTGCGTATCGTTAAAGATCCCAAAGCCGCTCGTCTCTATTATAATTGCGTCAAATATCTGCGAGAGGGTGTTTTTGTCATAGCGGCCCTCGACTACTATTACTTCCTTTACCGGTATCATACAGCTATCCTTATGAGAAGCTCGCCCAGCAAATCAGCATCGTCGGCACCACTGCTCTTCATGGCATAGTCCGTCTGGGCACAGAGGCGAACGGCAGACATGAGCTGCTCGAGCGTGAAGCCGCGCGCCGCGCTCATAAGCCTCTTTGTTATAAAGTCATATCTAATGCCGCAGACCTCGTTTACATACGCCGTGCCGAGCCCCTCATCCAGAGCCAGCCGCGCGGCATACAGCCTGCGCATCTGCATGCCGATCATGGCAAGCGTTTTAATCGGCTCCTCACCCGAGGATAGAAGTTCGCTCAAAAGTCTCGCCGCGCCGTCATAGTCGCGCTGTGCCAGACAGTCGGTCATATCAAAAACTCTCGCCTCCGGCATTCTGTGCGCAAGCCGGTCAATGTCCGCAACGGTCACCATGTCGCCGCTCACACCCGCGGCTATCTTCTCAATCTCCGGAATCAGTCCGCCCATCAGCTCCCCGCTTGTGTAGATAA
>CAZHUG010000101.1:0-3618 GCA_964535405.1 uncultured Oscillospiraceae bacterium
TCGCGGCAAACCTCGTCACCTGGATTTTTGACGGCAGCGTGTTTTGCAACACTGCCGAGTTTAGCAAGAACGGATATATCTATAAGACCAGCTTTAACGGCGTTCAGACAGCAAAGCTCGGGCTGGACAAGATCTTCTCCGGCTCTCAGATCAACGGGGGAATCCTTATCGCGATTTTAATAGCCATTTTAATGTACGTTATCATGAACAAGACCACACTCGGCTATCAGCTCAAGGCCTGCGGCTCGAACCGGCACGCCGCACGTTACGCCGGAATCCGCGATAAGCGAAATATCGTCCTGTCGATGGCCATGGCGGGTGCGCTCTCTGCCGCGGGTGCCTCGCTTTATTACCTGTCCGGAAACACCGAGTTTTTCTGGTCAACCTATCAATCCCTGCCCACGGCCGGCTTCAACGGCATCCCGGTCGCACTTCTGGCTGCAAACAACCCCATTGGTGTCGTCTTCACCGGCATATTTATGTCCATGCTTGACATCGCCGGTCTGCAGCTGACAAACATGACCGCCTATAACGAGTACATAACCGACGTCATTATCGCCTCTATCGTCTACCTGAGCGCCTTCTCCCTCGTGATCAAGATGTTCATAAGCGGCAGACGCAAAGGCAGGCACCGTGCAGCGGCAGAGACGGCCGCCAATGCCGAGGGCACTGTAGCGCAGGCTGATATATGCGAGACCGAAGCCTCCGCCGAGGTTCCGGCTCCTGTCGCGAGGACTGAGCCTGTTCCGCCCGAGGGGCCTGTGCCGCCGGATGACCGGGACAGGCCGAAAGGAGGCGAGGTACAATGACGTTTCTAGTCCAGCAGACATTAATTTATGCAGTTCCGCTCATGATCGTTGCTCTGGCCGGTGTTTTTGCCGAGCGCAGCGGCATCATAAACCTCGCACTTGAGGGTATCATGATCTTTGGCGCGTTCATGGGCGTGCTTTTCGTAAATCTCATGCAGCAGTCCGGAACCTTCGACGCCGCAAAGGCCGCCGGGGACTGGCTAACGCTTCAGGGCTTCGAGCTTCTGGCGATGCTGGTGGCTGCAATTATGGGCGCGATCTTTTCGCTTTTGCTCTCCTTCGCCTCCATTAACCTGCGCGCGGATCAGACAATCGGCGGCACAGCACTAAACCTCATGGCTCCCGCTCTTGTTTTGTTCTTCGTCCGCATAATAACCAACCAGAACGTTCTTCAGATGGCAAACGGTGACGCCGCAAGCTGGTTCATGATCAAGAAAACCACGCTGGGCTTTGACAAAACTGCGGATTTAGGCTTCTTCGGCAACACCTTCATTCACAAGGTTTACCTCGCCACCTACATCTGCATACTGCTGTTTATCATCCTGTCCGTTATCCTGTACAAGACACGCTTCGGTCTGAGACTTCGCTCCTGCGGCGAAAACCCGCAGGCCGCAGACTCGCTGGGAATCAGCGTCTACAAGATGCGCTACGCCGGCACCACAATTTCTGGTGCTCTGGCAGGTTTGGGCGGCTTTGTATACGCTCTGACCACCGCCAACTGCACCTCTAACGGCGACGTGGCAGGCTTCGGCTTCCTGGCACTGGCTGTCATGATCTTTGGCAACTGGAAGCCGCTCAACATCGCGGGCGCTTCGCTCCTGTTCGGACTGTTTAAGTGCATCGCCGCCAGCTATTCGAGCATCGATATAAACGGCAACGGAGTATATATGCTGGCTCAGCTCGGCATAAGCCCGCACCTCTACCGCATGCTCCCCTATCTCATCACTCTCATTGTCCTCGCCTTCACCTCCAAGAACTCACGAGCACCCAAGGCGGAGGGTATACCCTACGATAAGAGCTCCCGATAGAGTAACAAAAGAAGGCTCTGCACAATGTGCAGAGCCTTCTAAATACCTTCTTATTTTGTTTTTTCAGCCTTGTGTTTGCCCCAGCCGGCAAACCAGCGGAAGGTCATCGGCCAAATCGCCGCCGCGAAAATCACAATCACGAAGTAGCGAACGGCGTTGGCAATGTTTGAGCCGGAAAACAGCGCGAGCAGCGGTGCCTTGAGCACGCTTTTAATTAAAACCGTGATTCCGAGTCCCAGCACCACCTTCACTATCTGAGCCAGAAGCGGTGCCTTTGTCGGAAAGTGCAGATACTTGTTGTCAAGCCACACTGCAATCAGCATTGCCACGCCCGCACCGAGCAGATTATAGCCGTTTTTCTGACCGGCGGCAAGGTTTTTTGCATCAATATCCGCCGGAAATGCCCAGAGCTCTGCGAAGAGCAGATAGGCAGTGGTGAGCGCAATCAGAGCGCCCAGCACCATGTACATGCGCTCCGGTTTTTCCTCCATATCGCGGAAGACGGGGTACAATACGAACACTAGCAGTGTGCCGAGAACTATTGACACGCCCACGTCCTTGGGGGTGTGTACACCCAGATACATGCGCGAAAACGCCACAAGTGCGATTACCACAAGGCAGACTGCTCTCAGCCATGTCCGTTTCGTCCAGCGCCCGATGCTGCCGACGGAGGCAAAAATGTTCTGCGTGTGTCCGCTCGGGAAAGAATATCCAGTCGCGGCCTCGCGCGCAGACTCTACTATGGTAAACTCCGGGTCAAGAATCCAGGGGCGGGGAACGCGGAACACAAGCTTCAAAAACTGGTTCATTATGGTTCCAAAAAAACCGACGGACAGGATATAATATCCAAGGCTTTTGCTTACGCACCAAAACACCGCAATTGCGAGCGCCATGAAAACCATCTCGCCGCCGAGCTCGGTTATGAGCGCCACCAGCTTATCCAAAAACGGGCTTCGCAAGCCCTCAAGCATGTAAAGTATGTTCAATATCCAGCACTCCTTTTCCCTATTATATTACGCCCATTCCCTCAAGCAAAAGCTTCACGCCGATGCCAACGAGCACAATTCCGCCCAAGATCTCGGCCCTTTTGCAGGAGAGTCCGGGAATTTTTCCGCCGATCATGCCGCCGACAAAGCAGATAAAGAAGGTGACCAAACCTATCAGTGCGCAGGACGGCAGCAGGGCTATGCCATCCATGAAGGCAAACGAGATCCCGACAGCCAGAGCATCGAGACTCGTCGCAATCGCCATGACTATGAGTTTGCCGTGGTTCAGTTTTGATTCGCATTTGCTATCATTGCCGCCCCGACCAGCCTCGACAATCATCTTGACGCCAATGAACAGCAGAAGAAAAAAGCTTATATACGGCCCCAAGGCACTGATCTTCCCACTGACCGTCGAGCCGAGTATGTAGCCCAGCAGTGGCATTATTGCCTGAAATGCGCCAAAGTATAGACCCATTATAGCAGAGTGTTTCCACGAAAAACCCTTTATTGTGAGGCCGTTTGTGACCGAAACCGCAAAAGCATCCATTGACAGACTGATTCCAATGAGTAAAATAGAAAGCATGACAATAACAACTCCGAGGTAAAATATTATGGATCATATAAAATATATGCGCGCTGCCCTTGCTCTTGCACAGATGGCTGTGCAGCACGGCGATGTGCCTGTCGGCTGCGTCGTCGTGGACGAACAGGGGGATATAATTGGACGTGGCCACAACCGGCGCGAAGAAAAAAAAGACGCCCTCGCCCACGCTGAAGTGGAGGCAATACGCGATG
>CAZHUG010000102.1:0-3610 GCA_964535405.1 uncultured Oscillospiraceae bacterium
GGCTGGAGTTTATCGAGGCCATGCACCTGTTCTCCTGCCCGGCTGAGGATATTGAGGTTCTCATACATCCGCAGAGCGTGCTTCATTCGGCGGTAGAGCTTTTGGACGGTTCTGTCATCGCGCAATTAGGCGTGGCCGATATGGCCCTGCCGATCCAGTATGCGCTGACATATCCCGAGCGTGCGCAGTCTGAGTCCCAGCGGCTGGATCTGAGCGCTCTCTCCGACCTTCAGTTCATAAAGCCTGATTTTGACGAGCTGCCCTGCCTGAAGCTTGCGATATCCTGCGCAAAGCGCGGCGGAAACGCCCCGGCGGTTCTCTCTGCCGCCAATGAAGTTGCCGTGTCGCTGTTTCTGGGCGGGCATATCGGGTACAATTCAATATATGACTGTGTTGCCGCGGCGCTTGACAGCATAGAGTTCATTATGGTGCCGAGCCTTGAGCAGATACTCGGGGCCGATGCCGCCGCGCGCTGTTTTGTAAAAGAGCGCTATTCCTGATTAAGGAGAGACTTCCATGTTATATATTATTTTAGCAATAGTTATGTTCGGCATTCTCATTGCCGTGCACGAGTTCGGGCATTTTGCCGCCGCCAAGACTCTGGGCGTCAAGGTCAACGAGTTCTCGATCGGCATGGGCCCCGCCATCTTCAAGCGCCACAAGGGCGAGACTCTCTATGCCCTGCGCATACTGCCGATAGGCGGCTATTGCGCGATGGAGGGCGAGGATGAGGAGACAGACGATCCGCGCAGCTTCACAAAGCAGTCCGCCTGGAAAAAACTCATAATCCTCGTGGCGGGCTCTGCGATGAACTTCGTTTTCGGCCTTCTCATAGTCCTCGTCATATATTCGAGCGCGGCAGGCTTTGCCACGCCCGTTGTGACCGGTTTTATGGACGGCTGTCCGTATGAGAGCGCGGACGCGCTCATGGCCGGGGACGAGTTTTACTCCATCGACGGTCACCGCATATACTTCACCACGAACGTCTCAACCTACCTTCAAAGAGGCGGCGAGACGCATGATATCGTCGTCCTGCGCGACGGCGCGAAGCTAAAGCTGGAGGATATGAGCGTCACCCCGCGCGAGTATGAGGGGCAGGAGTCGCCCATGTACGGCTTTTATTTCGGCGCGAAGGCTTCGGGCGGGCTCACCTTTGTGAAGTATTCCTGGTATCAGACGCTCGACTTCGTGCGTCAGGTCTGGATGGCGCTGTCAGACCTCATCGCGGGCGCGGTGGGCGTTGACCAGCTGTCGGGTCCTGTCGGCATCGTGGATATGATAAATCAGGTCGGTCAGACCACGGCGCAGGAGGCGGGAGTCGCCATCGCGCTGGAAAATATTGCCTACTTCGCGGCCTTCATCGCGGTGAACCTCGCCGTCATGAACATGCTTCCCATCCCCGCTCTGGACGGCGGCCGCGTGTTCTTCATCATCATAAATTCCGTCATCCACGCTGTCAGCAAAAAGCGCATTCCCGCCAAGTATGAGGGTTATGTCCACGCCACGGGCATGGTGCTTCTGCTCGCGCTGATGGCCTATGTGATGTTCAACGATATTGTAAGGCTGGTTGCTTGAAAATGACAATACGAGATAAGACAAAGAAAATAATGGTGGGGGGCGTCGCTGTCGGAGGCGGTGCCCCCATCAGCGTTCAGTCCATGTGCACGGCAAGGACGTCGGACGCTCCCGCGGTCATCGCCGAGATACGTGCGCTTACAGTCGCCGGCTGCGATATCGTGCGAGTTGCCGTTCCGGATATGGACTCGGCAAGGGCAATATCCGAGATTAAGAAAAGCGTCAATATCCCCGTCGTCGCCGATATCCACTTTGACTACAGGCTCGCCATAGAGGCCGCAGCCCGCGGCGCGGACAAGATCCGCATAAACCCCGGCAACATCGGCGAAGCTTCAAACGTGGCCGCAGTGGCGAGGGAGTGTAGTTTACATAACATTCCCATCCGAATCGGAATCAACGCAGGGAGCCTCGAGAAAACCCTGCTTTCAAAATATGGACATCCGACGGCGGAGGCAATGCTGGAGTCTGCCCGTGGGCATATCCGACTGCTGGGTGACTGCGGCTTTGACGATATCTGCCTGTCGCTGAAGTCCTCATCCGTTGCGCTGACGGTTGCGGCCTGCCGCATGGCGGCGCAGGAGCTTCCGTATCCTCTGCATCTGGGCGTTACGGAGACCGGCACGGCCTATAACGGCGTCATCCGCTCGGCTGTGGGCATCGGCGCACTGCTGATGGACGGCATAGGCGACACCCTGCGCGTGTCCCTGACGGCAGACCCGGTGGAGGAGGTTCGCGCGGGCATAGCCATGCTCAAGGCGGCGGAGCTTCGCCGCGGCGGCCTGCGCCTTGTGTCCTGCCCGACCTGCGGACGCACGGAAATTGACCTGATCGGACTGGCGAATAAGGTGGAGGCGAGTTTACATAATGTCAAACGCGATATCAGCGTCGCGGTCATGGGCTGTGTGGTAAACGGCCCGGGTGAGGCGCGCGAGGCGGACTACGGCATCGCGGGCGGGCGCGGCAGCGGTCTGCTGTTTAAAAAAGGCGAGATAGTGCGCACTGTGCCGGAGGCGGAGCTTTTGCCGGCACTGTTGGAGCTTATAGACAGGGAGGGCGAGGCGTGAGCGATAAAAAGATAAGTTTTTTGGAGATATTCCCCGGCTGTGAGAGCATGTCGGGCATGTGCGGCGGGCTGGACAAGGCTTTTGTGACGAAGGCCGTGGTCGAGAAAAAGAGCAAGAGCATGAGGGTGTATGCGTTTTTCCCCCGCATGCCCGCACCCAGCGAGCTGGAGGCTATTGAGCACAGCTTGAAGCTTCAGTATGCGCTGAACAGCGTGAAGCTCCTGCCCGACTTTCCGGAGAAGAACATGTCCTCCGGCGGCGGGAGTAAGGTTCTCATGGGCAAGGCGTTTAAGGATATGACTTCAAAGCCCATGTCGGCTGTCACGCTGGAGACTGGCAATGTCACGGTGTCGGGCAAGGTTTTTGTGGTCAATAACCGCGAGATTCAAAGGCGCGGCGCGTCGATTTTGTCCTTTGACATGACGGATAATACCTCCAGCGTCAGGGTCAGCAAGTTTTTTGACAGCAGGGAGGACGCGAGCGTTCTCAAAAAGATAAAAACCGGACAATACCTCACCGTGCGCGGCAAGACCGTGTACAATAAATTTGACAACGACATGGTGATTGAGCCGAGAACCATAATCCTCGGCGAGGGCGAGATCCGCGCGGACAAGTCCGAGCGCAAGCGCGTGGAGCTTCACCTGCATACAAGATATTCAGCGCTGGACGCTCTGGCAGACCCCGAGGATATCGTGGCGCGGGCGGCGGCCTGGGGACATAAGGCGGTCGCGGTCACCGACCACGGCGTTGTGCAGGCCTTTCCGGAGATGAGCAAGGCGGGCAAAAAGCACGGTGTCAAGATCATCTACGGCATGGAGGGCTACTACATAAACGACGTTGACGACCGTCAGGCGGTCGGCGGCTACAGCGAGCTTCCCATGAACGGTGAGTTTGTGGCCTTTGACGTGGAGACAACCGGCCTCTCCGCCGTGACGGACAGGCTCACCGAGATCGGCGCTGTGATATTCAAA
>CAZHUG010000103.1:0-3541 GCA_964535405.1 uncultured Oscillospiraceae bacterium
GCTTGGGCAAAAAAGTGCTTATTGCCAACAACGTGGGAATGCTCTGGGATATGTATGCCGCAACTCCGTCCTCGCAGCTCACCATGCTCGGCTCGTGGATAGGAATAATAGCTTTTTCGCTACAGATTTACTTTGACTTTTCCGGCTATTCGGATATGGCTGTCGGCCTTGGAAGAATGCTCGGCTTTGAGTTTAAGGAAAACTTCGATTATCCCTATATATCGAAGAGCATCACCGAGTTCTGGCGCCGCTGGCACATCTCGCTCGGCACATGGTTCCGAGACTACGTGTATATTCCCCTAGGTGGCAATCGCCACGGCCTTGGCCGTCAGCTCATAAACATATTAATTGTTTGGGCACTGACCGGAATTTGGCACGGAGCTAACTGGACATTCATGCTATGGGGCGTATATTACGCTTTCTTCCTCATACTGGAGAAGATATTTCTCCTGCGTGCGCTGGACAAGTGTCCGGCATTTCTTCAGCACATCTACACACTTTTCATAGTGGTTGTTGGCTGGGTGCTTTTCCAGCTTGACGATATTCCGACGGTTATGATGTACCTGCGTGCCATGTTTGGTTTAGGCGAGGCAGGTGTTTCGATTGGAACGGATATATACTTCCTCAGAAGTTTTGCGGTAACGATTATCATTGGAATTATTGCTTCAGTTCCTCTGGGACAGCGCTTCTATAAGAGACTTCCCGAGAAAATTCGCGGATATGTCTCGCCGCTGCTTATCTTACTCGTTCTTGCACTCTCTACAGCATATCTTGTAGATGCAACGTATAACCCGTTTCTGTATTTTAGATTTTAGGAGGGATTGAAATTGAGTAAAAAATCCCTATGGCTTGAGTCCATATTATTTTTGGCCTTCATTTCACTTTTCTTTATTTTAAATATTGCCACGCCGGACAAGGAGTTTTCCGAACTTGAGAACCGCTATCTTCAGCAGACCCCGAAATTCAGTTTCGCAAGTCTGGCCTCCGGCAAGTTTACCGCCGATTTCGAGACCTATACAACCGACCAGTTTCCTTTCCGCGATACCTGGACAACCATGAAGGCGCGCAGTGAGCTTGCAGTTGGCAAAACACAAAACAAGAGCGTTTACCTCTGTGTGGATGAAAACACTGTTATTGAGCAGTTCGTTGCTCCTGAGCAGTCTGTTTTGGACAATAATATGGTTGCGCTGAATAAACTCAAGGAAAACACCGATGCAGAAGTCTATTTTGCGCTGATTCCCGGAAAAGGCCAGGTTTGGTCATCACTCCTGCCTGAGGGCGCGCCCTATGACAGTGAGAAGGATGTAATTGACTACAGCTACAATCAGACGGATGTAAATTCCATCGACATGCTCTCAGCCCTGGGTAAGCATTCCGGCGAATATATCTATTACAGGACTGACCACCACTGGACGAGCCTGGGCGCGTACTATGGCTATTGCGCTATTGCCTCTGCAATGGGTCTTGACGTAAGCCCCATTGACCAATATACAGGCAGGCGCACGGTATCGGACAGCTTCTATGGCACAACCTACTCCTCCTCCGGTTTTTCCTGGATTAAGCCGGACTCGATTGAGATTTTTGTTGAAGAACCTGAAAATATTGATGTAAAAACCTATATTACCGAGGACGCAACGAGCGGAGCGCTATATGATTTTAACTTCTTGGAGAAGAAGGATAAATACTCCATGTTTTTGGGCGGCAATGCTCCTCTGCATGAAATCAGCACTGGCAACAAGGGTCCTTCCCTGCTCATCGTGCGCGATTCATATGCTGACAGCCTTGTTCCTTTCCTGCTGGAGGATTTCTCGCAGATATACGTGTTGGACCTGCGCTACTACCGCGCAAGCCTCTCGGATTATATCGCTGAGAACGAAATAGACAATGTTCTGGTTTGCTACAGTGTATCTACTTTCTGCACAGATATAAATCTGTTTTTACTCGGCAGGTAAACGAGCATAATAAAACCCCGGACTGGATTTTATCCAGTCCGGGGTTTTAGCTTTAGTTTACTTTTTTTCTTTTGCCCGACAACTCACCTGTGAAGGCGAGAATGGAGACAAGAACTGCTGCAACTGCTGCACAGGCATCAATAAATGCTGCAAACCACATGGTTACGAAGCCGAAAGCTGCAAGAGCAAGCAGAATAATCTTAAGCAGAAGAACCGCCGAGACTGCCGCCCAAATAAGCATGTTTGCGTATTTGGAGATACCTATCGCAAGAGGAATGCGCTCAAGCTTGCCGCCAAAGATATTGACGTCGGCGCCGGTCGGCATAGTCAGAGCCTCAAGCCCGGTCATCAGCACATCCACGTCTGCGGCACTGTGAGCGCCTCCAGCGGCGTCAGTTCCCTTCACAAGCACGAGGACACTTCCCGGTGCCGCGCCCTCCTGAAGCTCTTGAATGGCGCTACGCAGGCTATCCCGATCCTGTTCCGAATAATACTCGTAGATCCCGAGACCGGATGCCATGCGTGCCGCTGCGTCTCTTGAGTCCGGGCTGTACATAATAATCTGCTCAACTCCCTTGTTCTCAAGATCGGTAACTCCTGCAGCAGCATCGGAACGGACAGCGTCGCTGAGGATTATGCGTCCGGCATAATCTTCGCCTATCGAGACATAGACGGAGGCATCATCGCTGATATCCTCGTCCGGGACAGAGACAGACTTAATGGTCATAAGATCACGTGATCCCACGCAGATTCTGACGCCGTCAACAGACACCTCCACACCATTTCCCGGGATTTCAACAAAATTTTCGACAAGGTCTATGTAGATGGCACTGGCATAGGAAGCAATTATGGAGCGTGCCTCCGCCGAATTTGAGTAAGCCAGAGCATGAGCGGCGATTTTCAGCAGTACCTCCGGCTTCATACGTGTTGACTTTATTGAGACAACTCTCGGCCTGCCCTCGGTGAGGGTTCCAGCCTTGTCAAAGGCCACTGTGCCGGCTTGAGACAGTGCGTCCATGGCATTGCAGCTGTCAAAGACAATTCCGCATTTCGCGGCACCGCCCATGGCTGACAGGCGTATCAGCGGAACAGCAATCACAAGTGCGCAGGGGTTTGCGACAATGAGAAATACAAGCGCGCGTGAAACAGCCTCAGAAAAGCTGATTTTCATCGCCAATGGCAGCAGGCATGCTACGGCCACAGCAAGCGCCACAAGCACAGGTGTGTAGAAACCGAGAAATTTAGAGAGCATCGGCGGAAGTACGTCTCCCCTCCCCGATCCCTTCTCGACAGCAGAAGTCAAAGCAGCGGCAGTTGAGTCCTCACGCTTTGATGTGACCTCACAGCGGAGCGTTCCGCTTTGATTGAGGCTGCCTGAGAGTATCTCGTCGCCCTCCTTGGCAAGAATCGGACCGGCAGTGTCGCCCAGCGCAGATAAGTCGAGACTAGATGTGCCCGAAATGACGATACAGTCGCAGGGCACGCGCTCACCCGGGTTTACTATGATGCGGTCACCAACCTCGACCAGGTTGGAGTCTAGCTCCTCTTCCCAGCTGTCACGGACGACTCTCGCATCCTCCGAATCACAG
>CAZHUG010000104.1:0-3528 GCA_964535405.1 uncultured Oscillospiraceae bacterium
GTCTCAAGCCGTTTCTACCAAGCTCTCCTCAGGCGCTTTGTTAATATAACATCTCTTTCGAGCTATGTCAAGGTCTTTTTCCTCTTTTTGTGATGATTTTTTTACGGCTACTTTATCTTGTTTTCTAAAACACCTACACCGTCGATCTCGCAGCGAACCAAATCACCTTTTGACAAGTATCTAGGAGGGTCAAAACCCATGCCAACACCGGCGGGTGTGCCCATTGCGATTATCGTTCCGGCCTTCAGGGTCATGCCCTGAGAGAGCTCGGATATCACATGCGCAATGCCAAATATCATCTGACGGGTATTGCTGTCCTGACGCAACTGGTCATTTACATAGCAACGAATAGGCAGCTCTGGCACACCGGGCAACTCATCGCGCGTAACTATCCAAGGTCCCATGACCGTATGCGTGTCGAGACTCTTTCCGAAATAGAATTGCTTATGATCCGTTTGAAGATTGCGGGCAGACATATCATTCAGAATACTATAGCCCAGAACATAGTCATAGGCCTCCGACTCCGGAACGTTCTTTGCATCTTTTGATAACACAAGCGCAAGCTCAGCTTCATAGTCCAGACTGTCAACAATGTCGAAGTGTCCGTCAATGAAGTCACCATCACCTATTATATACGAAGCACGCTTGGAAAAATACACAGCCTTGCCCACGTTCTTGACAAAGTCGCCCTTGCCCCAACGCACGGCCTCCTCGCTGTGGTCGGAATAGTTCATGCCAAGGCAGATTACATCCTGAACAGGCCTAGGAATCGGGGCCAGAAGATGCACGTCATCTATTGCTATCGCCTCACCGCTCAAAAGCTCTGCCTGCGGCATCTTTCCGTCCATAGAACGAATCAGGCTTAGCATGTCCGGCGCGGCCTCATACACCTTTTGTCCATCGCTTGCAGCGGCAAAAACACGACCATTATATTCACAGGTTATAAGCTTCATTATCTTTCCTCACTTTATAATAGTGATGTCTCCGATTAGCGGAAGCGGCGTACGCTTGCCCTCAGATACATTTTTAAGGCCCTTTACAAACATGGTTACAGCAGCTATCCAGCCGCAAGCAGACATCATCCAGCCGATAAGAGGAACATATCCGGCAATGTTAACCAGAATGCAGAACAGCGTAAGCACCAGCCCCTGATTGCAGTGATAGCGCAAAAACTGGCTGTCGGGCTTCGAGAGAAATGGAATCAGCAGCAGCGGTCCCAAATAGCAAAAGGCCCCCAGCGACTTATTCTCTCTGGCGTCCGCATCATACTCACTTGAGTATTTCTTTGGACCTTCATTATAATCAGAGCGAGCGTTGGTATTATAATATCTATCAGCCCCGCTTTTTGAGTTGGGGTCATAGTATTTGTCGGCACCGCTTCTAAAGGAGCTGCCCGATTTCTTGTACGAGCTTTTTTTGCTGTTAGGTTCGACCGCCTTGCGAATTTCCTCGCGAGCGAGTTCCGCAGCCTTACGAGCAGCTTCCGCTGCCGCCGCAACTGCATCCTTACGTGCATCTCCCGATTCGTAGGCGGGTTCGGACTCTGATTTTTTGCTCTGAGTCGCGCTCGCAGCCTTTCGCTTTGCAGCCTCTGCTTCATATGTCAAGGTACCGCAGGCTGTACATTCATCAAATCCATCCGGTATGTACGCACCGCAGTTACTGCAACAGCTCATATATATCCCCCAGTCGCGCATTACGCCACTATTCATTAAACATAGTATATTACATTTCGCCCAGATTTGCAAGCCGGAAAACAGCAGAGCCACGGCTTAAACCTGCCGTGGCCCTGTAACGTTTATGAGCAAAACCGATGCTTGCCTATGGTGAGGATATGCGGTCGAGACCATATCCATTTACTGGTTGCGGTAGATGGGTTGAAGTAGTATATCGCGCCGCCGGACGGGTCTGTTCCCGCGAGAGCCGCTCTCGCCGCCTTGTAAGCGCTGTCCGCAACGGGCTGATTCCACTGTCCATCAGTCAGGCAGGAAAATGCACCGGGCTGATATATTACGCCGGACATGCTGTTTGGAAACGAACTGTGCCTCATCCGGTTCATGACAACCGCGCCTACGGCAACCTGGCCCGAATATGATTCGCCGCGCGCCTCCGCCGAGATCAGCCGCGCGAGCAGTGCCACATTTCCAGAGCTTGTCCCGCCATTGCCGCCGGAGGATGAGCCGCCTGATGACGAGCTGCTCGTCGACAAGCCAAGGGCCTTCAGCGTTGCATTGCCGACCTTGCCATCCACAGTCAGTCCGTTCTTCTTCTGAAATTTCTTAACCGCGGTCTCTGTCCTGCTTCCAAATATACCGTCAACATCATCGCTGTAATAACCCCAGTTTTTAAGCTTCGTCTGGATTTGACGAACCACCTGTCCGGAGGAACCGCGCTTATATGAAGCCGCAGATGCCGACTGAGCCAAGCTAATGACCAGAATATTTAATGTAAAGACGACCACAAGAGCCAAAATCAACTTTTTCCTGTTTCTCATAAAAAATCGCCCCTTCGTACCATTAGGATACGGAGCGGCGATTTTAAATATGCCAGATAAATTATGGTAAATCAATTTTTGCGTCATTGAGGATGTTTATTTCACCGTCGTACTCGCAGGTTTGAGTGCCGCTGACCGTCAGCGTGCCGCCATCAACAGTCAAACTGCCTGTGATGCTTATTCCGGGCGCGTCCGGCGCATCAATTGTAAGCTCACCGCCTGAAATGGTAAGGTTAGACCTGCTGTCGTCGCCCTTTGCGCCGCCGGAAATGCTCGGTACGCCCTCTGCTGTACTCAAGCTGCACAGACCGGATACGACCAGCTTCAAATCACCGACAAAATCAATGCAGGCTGTCGCGCCGTTGGACTTGAAGTCCCCGCCGTTTGCGAAAGTCAGCACTCCGTCTGCATATTCCGTGCCCTTCACACTCATGCCCGTGGGCTGACCGTCAAGCACCAGCGGAATTCCGCTCACGTACAGCTCGGAAACCGGCTGGGGCTCGGGACTGGGCGTCGTCGTTGCAGGCGTAACATCAGTTGGTGATGTTGAAAGTTCAGCCCCACCGTTTTTTTGCGCATCTCCACAGGCAGACAGTGCGAACAACAATGTCAGCGCAATGATTGCGGAAATAAATCTCTTCATATCTATTCCTTTGCCTTCCTTATTTGTCTAAGCTCCCTGATTTAATCTCAGTGAGGACGGAATCCACAAATTCGTCCACAGGCATAGCCCCCATGTCGCCGCCGGCTCTGCTTCGGACAGAAACAGCGCCGCTCTCGGCCTCTTTGTCTCCTATTATGAGCATATACGGAATTTTCATGCCCTGAGCTTCGCGAATTTTGTAACCGATTTTTTCGTTGCGGAAGTCGGTTTCGACACGCACACCTGCGGCATCCAGCTTATCCGCCACCTGCTGTGCCCAGTCGCGGCTGCGATCCGTGATCGGCATGACCTTAACCTGCACAGGCGCAAGCCATGTCGGAAACGCACCGGCAAAATGCTCGGTAATAACGCCGATGAAGCGCTCGATTGA
>CAZHUG010000105.1:0-3288 GCA_964535405.1 uncultured Oscillospiraceae bacterium
ATGCTGATCTCTGGTGCGAGACTATAAGTGGATTTGCGCGCTGGAATAGCAATGATCACGGCTGGAATCTTGTCAAGCTCGACGACGGCACATATTACATTGACGTGACCTGGTGCGACCAGTACGGTGACCCGGGCACGTGGCAGTGGCAGCGCTGCTTCATGCTCACGGAGACCGCTCTGCAGAAGGATCACGGAGTGTGGGAGGGCGGACCTGCGACCGGGACCAATATATTTGAGGGATAGTTTAAATCGTCGCGACTATTGATCGTACGAAATTGCATAGACAATGGCGATATGGGCGCCATGCCGGGCTTTGCCCGCACAAGAAAAACCACCGGTTCATGCCGGTGGTTTTTTGCGCCTATAGCGTCTGAGCTCGGACAAAGTGGACTTAAATTTGCTCCATTTCCGACAGACGTTTATACAGTGTGCTTCTTGAAATGCCCAGTGCCTTTGCGACAAGGCTCTTGTTGCCGCTGTGCTGAGTCATCAGCTCGGAGATGAGACGGGATTCGTAGCCCTTGATTTTATCCCCCACGCTGACGGGAGCCGCAGCACTTGACGGTGCCGCAAAAAGTGGGGCGATATTGCTCACGCTGTCACCTGCCGAGAGCTGACGCAAAACATCCTTCGGCAGCGTGTCAACCGTCAGGGTATCCGAGCTTGACATGATGACACAGCGCTCGATTGTGTTTTTGAGCTCTCGCACGTTGCCGGGCCAGTAATAGTGCTCGAACAGCTCCATCACTGGCTGTGAAATTTTCACTATCGGCAGACGGTTTTTATACGATGAATACGCAAGAAGATGGCGAGTCAGCTTCTCGATATCGCCAAAGCGCTCCCGCAAGGGCGGCAACTCGATTCTGATGACGTTGAGACGGAAATATAGGTCGAGCCTAAAGCTGCCGTCCTGCACACACTGCCACAAATCCTTGTTTGTCGCGGTGATGATCCGGACATCGACCGGGGAATATTTGCTGCTGCCGATGCGATTAATGACCCTGTCTTCAATGATGCGCAGGAGGGTGCTCTGCATGTCCACGGGCATCTCGGATATCTCGTCAAGGAAGATCGTGCCGCCGTCGGCAAGCTCAAACTTGCCCGGACTTCCCCCGCGCCTTGCGCCGGTAAAGGCACCTTCCTCATAGCCCATCAGCTCGCTGTTAATAAGCTCCTTAGGTATGGCTGAGCAGTTGACTGGAATGAAGGGGGCGCTGCTTCTGGGACTGGCGGAGTGAACAGACTGGGCGATAAGCTCCTTGCCGGTTCCGCTTTCGCCGATTATAAGCACGTTTCCAAGACTCTGGGCGGCTCGCCTTGCGACCTCCAGCGATTCGGTGAAGCTGGCTGAACTTCCGATAAGGCTGGCAAAGGAATAGCGCGTTTTTGTGCTCCCGAAGCCCTGCTCGCTCGGGAAGTTGGGAACAAAGCACAGCTTATGTCCGCAGCCTGCAATGTGCTGCGCGTAGATGGTATATGGGGCCTGGATACCGTGTGAGTTGGTGAGTGGGAGGGTGACGGTGTATTTTCGTGACTGGCTGTTTGTCACGGTTTGGTCTGCCTCAAGCTCAGGCATAAATCTTGACAGAGGCTCCAAATCCTGATCCAAAAGTGTCTTGCCAAACTCATTTTTAAAAAGTTCGTTTACAAAAACAACGTTGAGCTTGTCGTCAATAAGCATCAAAATATCGTTTGCCGAGCGCGAAAGACGCTCCAGAAAGGTGATGCGTTTTGCAATGTCGGGATAGATGAAATCTGCCTTTGCCGATATATCCTCGGTCTCAAGAATGAAGTTTATTGAGTCGTGCACCGGCTGACAGTAGAGCTCAGTGGGCAGAAAAATGAGGTTTATAGACTGGAAACGGCGGCCGGGGATGGCCACGTGCCGCGCAAAGCAGATATAGTCTGAAAATATCCGCAGAAAGTTTTCCTGCCCGCCCCGGCAATAGGTTTCAAAGGGTGAGCCCTGGGCAATGTTGGCGACGAACACACCAACATTATTTTTAGAAAAATTTGTTCCGATGCGAATGCCTTTTTCCTTAAGCTCGTTGAGCAGACGGGGGTCTCCGCCCTTATTGTAGGCAGACAGAGTGTCGTCCAGATAAAAAACGGCGGCACCGAAGCTCGCTAGCAGCCGCTCCCGGCTGTCGTAATAATCCTTGAGATATAAAAGATGATAACGGTGCAGCTCATCAATTCGGTTAAATATTTCAAAGTCGCGCTGCAGATCTGTAAGCCTTGTTTTATACGAGATACCAAGCTCAACCGAGGCCTTCCACTCCGCAGCAATGGAAAGATACTCGTAGGGCACCTTGTAGGAAGGATTTTCTATGCAGCGTTGCTTGAGCTCTAGAAGCTGACTGTCAATACGGTCGGGATTGTAGTACATTCCACCGTCTCCTTGTTGTGTTAATAGTACAATAATAATACACTTCGTACTGCGCAGTGTCAAATGCAGCGCTATTTCAACTTTGAAATCAAATAACAACAACAAAATACAAGCATAAAACACAAAGGAACTGTCACAACTGTGCGAATAAAACACAGTGTGTACGAAACGGGTGTATATTAACTAAACAGTGCATAGAGGAGCAATTGCCAAAAATTTCAATTGTCTGATTAATAACACACAACATATTAGTCAAAATTATGTCATACTTTCACAAAAATAGTCGAAATATAGGATTGTTAGTAATTTGGCATATATGTTGCATCTATGTTAAGGGTGATGCTGACAACGATAAGCATAAAGGTACGAATGAAGGAGTGAACTTTGCAACATGGCTGATGAGAGGATGGAAGTCATTGTAGTAGGAGGAGGACTCGCGGGTCTTACGGCAGCGTATGTGCTGGCAAATGAAGGCGCGGAGGTTCTGCTCATTGAGCGTGGAAGCTATTGCGGTGCGAAAAATGTGACCGGCGGCAAGCTGTGCTCACATAGCATCGAAAAAATATTCCCCGACTTTGCTGCAATTGCCCCGATTGAAAGAAAAATAGTCAGTAAGAGAACATTTAAGTGGGACGGTCAGAGCGCTGCCGACGCAGGCGTGTGTGAGGACCCGGAAATGCCGCAGTCGGAGGAGTATTCAGTGCTCCGCGCCAAGCTCGACGCCTGGTTTGGCGAGCAGCTGGAGCAGGCCGGCGCAATGGTAGTTCAGAACATATGCGTGACGGGGCTCGTCGTGAGAGACGGCGTTGTCTGCGGCGTTGAGACCGGAGACGAAACTATGGAGGCTCAGGTGGTAATTCTTGCCGACGGCGCAAACTCTCTGCTTGCCCAGAGCAT
>CAZHUG010000106.1:0-3139 GCA_964535405.1 uncultured Oscillospiraceae bacterium
AACAGACATGGGAGGTTTTTCATATGAAGGTATCCGATATTATGTCTGACCGGGTGGTTACCATCGGCCAGGACGAGCCGGTGATCGCCGCGGCGCGGCTTTTAAAGCGCTATAATCTGGGCGCACTGCCCGTGACGGATGACTCCGGTAACTTAAAGGGCATGCTCACCGACCGCGACATTGTCATGCGCTGTGTGTCGATAGGCTCGGACACGCGCCAGACGAGGGTGCGCGATATAATGACTTGCGGCGTGGTCACCGCCGAGCCGGAGGTTGAGGTTTCCGCCGCTGCGCGGATGATGGGCGAGGATCAGATTCGACGCATACCCGTGGTGGATAAAGGCAAGCTCGTCGGAATGTTCTCCCTGGGCGATATGGCGCGCCACTGCGACATGGAGGCCGCCGCAGCTCTGGCAGATATCTCAAGTAATATCCGCCGCCGCAAAGCGCCGCAGCCCGGCGAAAAATAAATTTATAAATCCCCTTTACAAATGTTTAAAGCTGTGTTATTATAATTTCAGTAATAAGAACTATTATTGATTTGGTGATTGAAATGGAGACGGTACGTAAGCGCAGTAAGAAGCGCGAGGCAATTTTACAGGCACTTCGTTCTACGAAGGAGCATCCGAGTGCCGAGATGATTTATAACAGGCTGAAGCCGGAATTTCCTAATTTGAGCTTGGGCACAGTTTATAGGAATCTAGCTGTCTTTTTGGCAGATGGCGATGCGATAAGTGTCTGTTCGGTGGACGGACAGGAGCGTTATGACAGCGATATGTCGGCGCATGCCCACTTTATCTGCACGGACTGCGGGCGGGTTATCGATGTATCCTCACCGCCGCTTGGCGAGCTGGATGCGGCTGTCGAGGGGGAGACCGCCGGGAAGGTGCATTCGAGGTCACTGTCGTTTCGGGGCCTGTGCTCCGATTGTATTTCTGAGGCTAAAACGGCTGTCCAGGCCGTTTTACATATCTCTTAATGAATTAGTCAAAAAAAGATAACAGGAGGAATAAAAACATGGCAAAGTTTGTATGCACAGTATGTGGTTACGTTCACGAGGGCGACGCAGCACCTGAGTTTTGCCCCATTTGCAAGGCACCTGCGAGCAAGTTTAAGAAGCAGGAAGGCGAAGTCACCTGGGCGGCAGAGCATGTAATCGGCGTTGCGCAGGGTGCACCTGCAGAGATCATCGAGGGTCTCCGCCAGAACTTTGAGGGTGAGTGCACTGAGGTCGGCATGTATCTTGCAATGTCACGTGCGGCGCATCGCGAGGGCTATCCGGAGATCGGCCTGTACTGGGAGAAGGCCGCCTGGGAAGAGGCTGAGCATGCCGCCAAGTTTGCAGAGCTCCTCGGTGAGGTCGTCAGCGAGAGCACCAAGAAGAATCTCCAGATGCGCGTAGATGCCGAGAACGGCGCCACCAACGGCAAGTTCGAGCTGGCTAAGAAGGCCAAGGAACTGAACCTGGATGCAATACATGACACGGTCCACGAGATGGCCCGCGACGAAGCCCGCCACGGCAAGGCCTTTGAGGGTCTGCTTAAGCGCTACTTCGGTTAATACGGAATAGAGAGAGGTACTGATTATGAAATACGAATGCCCCTGTGGTTATGTTTATGATCCGGCAGCAGGCGACCCGGATAACGGCGTTGCGCCCGGCACTGCCTGGGAAAATGTCCCCGCCGATTGGGTTTGCCCGACCTGCGGATTGGACAAGGACTCCTTTAGCGAGGCTTAATTAAATAGCTAAAATTCTCAGAGGGAGCGGAGTAATCCGCTCCCTAACTTTCTTTCCAAATTATAAGTAAGATTGACTTTCGCCCCTGATTGTTGTAATCTAAACGTCTATTAACTGAAGGGAACACAGCGCGCATGCTTTTTGCAAATGGCAATAATTCTAAACTTAAAAAACACTATGACAACTGCAGGGATGGGGTAAATCAGGCATTGGGCAAGCTGCCGACTACGCCCATTTATCTCGGAATACTATTTATATATATGGAGCTTGTTCTGCATTTCTCCTGCTTTGGGGGAATCGGAGTCAGAATTGTTTATCCCATGTTATACTCTCTGCTGACAGCCGGGATAATTTTTTTCATATCCGGGATTGTTCCCGAAAAGGCGGGACGGGTAATTATCATATCCCTTGTTTCGCTTCTTGCGATATATTATGAAACCCAGCTGATATATCGCGGTGTTTTCGGCAGCTTCATGCCGATTTCGCAGGTTGCTCTGGGTGCGAACGCGGTTTCTAATTTTGTATTTCAGATATTTTACTGCATAGGCCGCAATATTGTGCCGTTTTTACTGCTTTTGCTTCCCATACCACTGACCTTTGTTTTGGTGCTGAGGCGTAAGCTGCCTGTTTTCAGGCTCGGAAAAAAACAGGCTTTGCTGACTGCCGGCTCCTGTCTTGGCTGCTTTGCCCTGACTATAGGAATTTTGCTCGCGTTTAGCAGCGGAAAGGCCTCGGCGTTTAATATACTTGTTGGAAGCAACACGGCGACGGATACCAGTGTCAAGAATGTCGGCCTCATAGCCACCACTGTGCAGGAGCTGGGCTACAACCTGTTCGGCTCAGATGAAACTCGGCAGACGTATATTGACGGGGATATCAGTGACGGTTTTGACATGCCCGATAGTGCGGATGAGAAATACAACGTCGATAACAGCATCGACTTTGAGGCGCTGGCAAGCAGCACGGACGATGAAAAGCTGCTGGCGCTCAACGGATATCTGAGCAGCCTTGAGCCGACCGGCAAAAACGAATTTACCGGCAGCCTGAAGGACTACAACCTTGTCATGATCTGTGCCGAGTCGTTTTCGCCCTATGTCATTGATGAGGGGCTGACGCCGACACTCTATAAAATGAGCAAGGGCGGCTTTGTGTTTGAAAACTTTTATTGCAGCTTTCCCAATACGACAACCGCGGGAGAATATGCCTTAAATACCGGGCTCATGCCCGATATGTACCGCTCGAAAATAGCCTCGAGCTTCGACGCGTCGTCCACGAACTATTTGCCCTATTGCATGGGCAACGTTTTCTCCGATAAGGGCTATCCGGCATATGCCTATCATGATTATTACGGCACCTTTTATAACCGCAATGTCTCGCATGAGAACATGGGCTATGTGTTTA
>CAZHUG010000107.1:0-3044 GCA_964535405.1 uncultured Oscillospiraceae bacterium
CGTTCTCGCCACTGCGGGAACGGTGCGCATGTGGCTTCTCGGCCTTGCAGTGATCGTGGCAATTTTTTCGGGGCTCTACATCAGAAAAACACTCAAGGGGCACCACTATAATCCGCCTGTCGATATCGCGGAAGCAAAGGAGAAAAGCGATGCCTAAAATCAATGTAATGCTGATCTTTGGCACCAGACCTGAAGCAATTAAAATGGCCCCGCTCGCACTGGAGCTCAAGAAAAGGCCCGAGCTTCGCGTCTGCGTCTGCGTGACGGCGCAGCACCGCGAAATGCTCGACAGCGTTCTTGAGGTCTTTGACATTACACCGGACTACGATCTAAACGTCATGCACGCAGGTCAGAGCCTTGCGGACATTACAAGCCGTGTGCTCTTCGGCCTTGCTGAGGTTTTTGGCAAAGACAGGCCCGATCTCGTGCTTGTCCATGGCGACACTACAACCACCTTTGCCGCCTCTCTTGCGGCTTTCTATGCCGGCATTCAGGTCGGACACGTCGAGGCGGGTCTGCGCACCTTTGACCGCACATCTCCCTTCCCAGAGGAGATGAACCGCCGGCTCACAGGGCAGATCTCCACCATGCACTTTGCACCCACCGCCAAAAACGCCGCCAACCTCCAACGCGAGGGCGCGGATGGCGATATATTTATCACCGGCAACACCGTTATCGATGCGCTGGCATACACCGCACACGGTGACGGATTCACATCCCCGGAGCTAGCTAATATTGATTATGTAAACCACCGTGTCGTGACCTTCACCTGTCACCGCCGTGAAAATTACGGCGAACCTATGCGCAATATTTTTAAGGCAGTTCGCGCAACGGCGCAGAAGTTTCCCGACGCGCTTTTCATCTATCCGGTACACCTGAGTCCTGTTGTTCGCGAGACAGCGCAGGAGTATCTGGCAGGGATATCCAATATCAAGCTCATTGAGCCGCTCGACGCTGTGGACATGCACAGGCTCATGGCTAAGAGCTATATGGTTATGACCGACTCCGGCGGCATACAGGAGGAGGCTCCCGCTTTGGGCAAGCCCGTGCTTGTCCTGCGTCGCGAGACAGAGCGTCCCGAAGCCGTTGAGGCAGGGACTGTTATTCTTGCCGGAACCGAAAGAGAGAACATCGAAAGCCTTGCCGCACAACTTCTAAATGACAGCGAGACTTATTCCAAAATGGCGCGAGCCGTCAACCCATACGGCGACGGCAAAGCTTGCCCGCGCATAGCCGATGCTATATTATACAGCTTTGGCATATTAGACCAAGCACCGGAGGAGTTTACTGCACAATGACCAAACGAACGCGGATATTCACATTTGTGCTCATCCTGCTGGCCGCCGCAGTGCTCTGCTACGCCTTTTTCGGGCGCAGCTCGAGCATTAAAACACCGGCGGTTGTTCTTCCGACCGCGCCGCAAGTCGTTGAGACCACAGGCCCCGGTATTGAGGGTGAAGTCACGGCCGACGTAACACCCGAGACGGTGCAAGCTGCCATCGGGACGCTTCGCCGTGCCGAGAGTTGGTCCGGCACCGTCATTATCGAGGACTATTGGCAGGGCGGCGGGGCCACCACCCAGCTTGAGGTCGCAGTCAGTGGCAGCAGCGCTCTTATCCGCATCCCGGACGAAGGAAAGAACATACTAGTGACCGGCGCTCGCCTGTACATCTGGTATAATAATGTGCCGGGCATGTATGAAGGCGAGGTTGGCAATGATTTTGAGGCCGATCGCTGGATGCGCAGCATCACCTATGAGGATCTTTTGGCTCTGCCTGTCGAGGATATAAGTGCCGCGGGCTATGACGAATACGACGGCAGACCCTGTATCTGGGCCGAGCATTATTCCGAGAGCTTCGGGTACAGGAATGTCCTTTATATTTCAGTGAATACCGGCCTTCTCACAGGCGCCGTGACCTACGACGGCGATATGCTCATCTACCGCATGAGTGCCGCCGCGATTGATACCTCGGAGCCGTCGGCAAGTCTGTTTGTGCCGCCTGAATCAAAATAGGAACATAGAACCGAGTATTATGAGAAGCTCCTTATCTCCGCTCTCCCTGTACATGAGATAGAGCATCAGCATCATTATAAAATCCTCCGTCTCAAGCTCGTCAAGAGAAAACTTCGGCAGGATTCCCTGCAGCTTCTCGGACAAACCACCAAATGACAGCAGGTTCCCAAGGCCGCCTCCCCCACCGGGCGGCGGCCTTTTTTGCGGAGCATTCGGCCTGCCCGGCTTTGAATGCGCATTATTTGTGTGTGCGTTATTTGGTTGCCCCCGTCTTTGCTGCTGTTGCGGGTGTGCCGCAGCCGGCAGTCCCGAAGGTCTGCCCGGAACAGTCATCGGACTGCGCTTTGGAGGCTCAGGATCAGGCACCCTTACGAAGCGACCCGTGTTGCCGTCATAGCGGTTATACATCTGCTTCATTCCTCCTTATCCTTACCAAATCCAAACTCCTCAGCTGCGACCTCGGCCAGTCCGGCAAGCCTCGCCATTTTCACGCCCTTATCCAGCTTTTCGCGGCGCTTCTCAGACAGATATGGGCGCATTGCCTCTAAAAGCGCGTGCTTATCGTCGCGTTTCCGGCTTTTCTTCATAATTGACGCTATCCGGCCAATCATAGCCGGATCTATATCAAAGTCAAAGTCTTTGGCAGAGGTACGCGCGGGCTCTTTGTTCTCTGAGTGGGAATCCCCGCCCATAAGTGACTTTGCCATGTCACTTATACGCGACATTGTATTGGGATCGTTTAGCAGGGAATTCAGCTTATCACCTAGGTCATCCACGGCGGGGTCCCTCCTCTCACTTCATCGCTTCGCCAAGCATCTGCGCAAGGCGCTTGCCCTCATCTGTGTCAAGAACCTGCTTAAGTATGCCCTTGAGTGCAGCAGCGTCGCCGCTCTTTGCGGCATTTTCGACGGCTTTGGTATCCAACATTGAGGATAGCCGTTTGGCCTCTTCCGAGTTGGCGAGCGATTTCACTACTTTATCGGCCTTGCCGCTCTTCTGGAGCTCTTTGCCTACCTTTTCAAAATCCATG
>CAZHUG010000108.1:0-3011 GCA_964535405.1 uncultured Oscillospiraceae bacterium
GCCTGGGATTATCAATCCTCGCCTTGAGGAAATGGTTCAAATACAGAAAACCGATCACGTTGTCAATGCTGTCCTCAAAGACCGGCAGACGCGAGTAGCTCGTGCTCTCGACTATCTCAATGATCTCGTCCCAGTCGTCGTCAATATCAATTGCAATGACGTCAACACGTGCTGTCATGGCCTCGCTCGCGCTGACCTCGTCGAACTCCAGCGCCGCCTGCAGAAGCTCGGAGCGGTCCTCGTCAAGGACTGCCTCGTCCTCGGCAGTCTCTATTATGGACTGGAGCTCCTCAACCGCGGCCTCTTCGCCGTCGGCGGAGGCTTCGCCCTTCAGGGGCGCGGTAATAATGTGAACCAGTCCGACCACCAGCCAAACCACAGGCTTAAGGATAATCTCCAGAAAGCGGATCGGCGCAGCAAAGCGAAGCGCAAAGCGGTTCGCATTTTTCTTTGCGACTATCTTGGGCATGGTCTCACCGAAAATGATGACAAGAACTGTCACTATGACCGTTGCAAGCCAGGTCCAATTGTCGTTTCCCGCTATGAGCAGGGCCGCAATAGAGCCAAGCGAGCTCATAGAGATATTTGCAAGGTTATTGCCGATCAGTATTGTGGACAATGCGTCATCGTACTTTTCGAGAACCTTGAGCGCCATGCGTGCAGAGCTCGAACCGTCCTCGGCCGACGACTCAAGCCTCATTCGGTTTGCAGAGGAAAAGCTCATCTCCGACGCGGAGAAGAACGCAGAAAGCATTATGCACACAACAATGGCCGCAAGACATAGACCTATGCTCATTTGTCCCCGCCTCCTTCCCGAACTTCCTCAGGCAGCAGGCGGCAGACCAGCTTCACTATGCGGTTCTGACGCATGTCAGATACCATGACCTCAAGTCCGTCGTACACAAACAAGTCTCGCTCCTCGGGTATGTGATCAAAATGCTCGTAGGCCCATTCGCCCATGAGCTTATACTCAAGCTCATCATAATCGTCCGGCTCAAAATCCAGATTGTCAAACGCGTCGCCGACTGTGAGCTCTGCGTCAATTTCAAAGCGTCCGCCGCCCAGCGGCACGAAGCTCTCTTCAATATCGTCATCCTCATCCCAGATCTCGCCGACAAGCTCCTCAAGGATATCCTCGATCGTCACTATGCCGAGTGTTCCGCCATAGTTGTCGGTCACAACCGCCATGTTGAGCTTTTTCGCGCTCATCAGCGTGAGCAGCTCGTCAATGTTCATGCTGCGGTGGACAAAATATGCCTCGTCAAGATTGGCTCGCAGATCAGTGCTCTCGCCCTGTCTGAGCCAGGCCTTGATGTATTTGCGGATTTGAAGCACGCCGATAATATGGTCAACGCTGCCGTCATACACCGGCAGTCTGCTGTGCTTTTGCTCCTTAATGAAGTCAAGCACACGCGCCTGATCCCACTCTGCGTTTATTGCTGCCAGGTCAACACGCGCTGTCAGCACCGTCTCTGCCGTCAGCTCTGCAAACTGTAGGGCCGAGCTGATAAGCTCGCCGCGCTCGGAGTCGAGCGTGCCCTCGTCGGTCATATCCTCGATGATGTCATATAGCTCATCCTCGGTGACCGATACCTCCGGATCGCCCTTTGTCCAGCCTGCTATTGCCTGACCCAAACTCGTCAAAAGTGAGGATATCGGGCTAAAAATGGTCATAAAAAAGCACAGCGACGGCGCGGTCTTCAAGCAAAGCCGCTCGCTGTATTTCTTGGCCACACTTTTGGGCAGCATTTCGCCGACGAAAAACACCACTATTGTCGTGACAAGCGTGCCAACAGCAACCGCAGAAAGACTCCATCTACGCGTAACAAAAACGGTGACAATGGCGCCTGCGGCGATGTGAACAATATTAGTGCCAATAAGTATGGTGGTTATTGCTTTGTCAAAATTATCCAAGACGTACAGAGCCTTCTTCGCTCTGCCCTCGCCTCGTTCATGTCGTATCTTAAGCCGGTTGCGGGACACGGATGCAAACGACATCTCTGCAACGGCAAAATATGCGGCGACAAAAAGAAGTATTAAAACTGCCGCTAACATCAAACTACTGCCTTCGTCCATTTAGGACTATCACTCTCCTGTTGTGGTCATAAACGACCAAAATATATTAAGAGATTTTACCACGTAGCGTATTGCTTGTCAATTATTATGGGAAGATAGGCATATATTATCACTCAGAGATTGTTTGTCGCATACATAAGCGCGGAAAGCGCGATGACCGGCGCCGTTTCGCAGCGAAGTATGCGCTCGCCCATCGAGCAGGAAGTGAATCCCGCAAGCTTTGCCATTTTGGCCTCAGCCTCCGTAAAGCCGCCCTCTGGCCCCGTAATTATCGCCGCGGTGGAAATCTCGCTCGTGAATTGAAACGCCGTCTGCAATGCCACACGGTCGTCTCCTGTCTCGTACATTAAAAATTTACCCTCGTTCTTGATGGCAAGGTCGAGCATCTGGACAAAATCCCAGGCATAGTCGACCGCCGGAATCATGCCGCGGCCTGACTGCTGCGCGGCACTCTCGGCAATGCGTTGCCAGCGCTGAAGCTTTTTTTCCATGCTCCTGCCGTCTGTCTTGACGATTGAGCGCTCACAACCAAAAAAGACAATTCCGGTCGCTCCCGCCTCAGTGCATTTCTGAACGATGACATCTGCGCGCTCGCCTTTCGGCAGCCCGGCAAAAATCGTCGTCGAGACAGTGGGCTCCGCCTTGCAGGGAACGACATCAACGATTTCAGCCTCGGCCTCATCGGGCTCCGAACGCACAAGACGGCACATATAGTCTGTGCCCTTGCCGTCGCAAATAATAACGCGCTCGCCGGGTTTCATTCGCAGCACGCGTATATGCTCTGCATCCTGCCCTCTAATTATCGCGGTGCCGCCAAATTTATTGGTCCCGGCCATGAAGAATCTAGCCATATAAATCCCCCTAGATCATGTTGCCTTTTGCTGATTATCTCACATTCATCACCTCATTGCAAGCGCTGCATAAAATGATATTGA
>CAZHUG010000109.1:0-2796 GCA_964535405.1 uncultured Oscillospiraceae bacterium
TGTCGTCCATGCGCAGGTTGCAGATGCCGCCGAAGCGCTCCGCCGCGCCGAAATCTATTATGAGCGCCTTGCAGTGGCCGATATGCAGATAGCCGTTGGGCTCCGGCGGGAAGCGGGTGTGAACCTGCATGCCCGCAAATCGCCCGCCCTCTGCTATATCTTCCTCTATAAATGCGTCTATAAAGCTCTTGTAGGACTCGTCCATAGCGTTATCACTCCATATTGATGATTTTATAGTTTACATATTATACATTATATAATAGTTGTTTACAATCCTAATCTTACGAGATATAATTGATACATCGTGTAAATGAGGTGATGCATATGACCGATGTGGTCATAATTGGTGGCGGCCCTGCCGGGATATCCGCGGCATTGACAGCCATGCACCGCGGAAAAACCGTACAGATTGTGTCCTCTGCCGCCGAGGACTCGCCACTTTGGCGGGCGGAGCTGGTGGACAACTACCCCGGAATGCCTGCTGTGACGGGGCAGGAGTTAATCGAGCGGCTCACGGAGCACGCCCTGTCGTCCGGCGCTGTTTTTGTGCGCGGACGCGCCTTGTCTGTGGTGCCCATGGGTGCGGCGTTCGGCATATCGGTCGGCTCGGATTTTCTGGAGGCACGGGCTATTGTGCTCGCGGCCGGTCTGTCCCGCGCGGCAGAGTATCCGGGCGAGCGGCAGTTTTTGGGTGCAGGGGTGAGCTATTGCGCCACCTGCGACGGTATGCTCTATAGGAATAAGCCGGTTGCGGTTATCGGCCTGTCGGCTGATGCGCCGGAGGAGGCGGAGTTTCTGCGTTCTATCGGCTGCGAGGTGGAGTATTTTGATAAAGCGCGCGCAAAGCGCTTTGAAATTCGCGGCGGTGAGCGGGTGGAGGCGCTTGTGGCCGACGGGGCAGAGTATCCGGTGGACGGTGTTTTCGTGCTTCGCTCAGGCATAGCGCCGGATGCACTGATGTCCGGACTGACCATTGACAAGGGCAAAATCGCGGTGGATGCCGGGATGTCAACAAACTTCCCCGGTGTGTTCGCCTGCGGCGACTGCATCGGCGGGCCGTTTCAGGTAGCAAAGGCCGTCGGAGACGGGAATATCGCCGGCATTTCGGCGGCAAAATATATTGAAACACAAATGAAGGGAGAACAATAACAATGGCATATAATCTCACGAACGCAGATTTTGACGAGGTCACGGGCTCCGGCCTGTGCGTTGTTGACTTTTGGGCGTCCTGGTGCGGACCCTGCCGCATGCAGACACCGATACTCGAGGAGCTTGAGGCAAAGCACGGCAAGTCTGTTAAGGTCTGCAAGGTCGACGTGGACGCCGAGCCCGCGCTTGCATCCCGCTTCGGCGTGATGAACATCCCGACCCTTATATACTTCCGCGGCGGAAGCGTCATAAGCAAGGCGGTCGGTGTTCAGTCTCTCGCCCAGCTTGAGGCGGCTCTGGTTCTTTGATGATTGACAAAAACTGATCGCCGAGTTATAATCTACTGATTAAAGGCATTGAAGAGCAGGAGTAGGTGTCGAGCGGAGCTCAAGAGAGGGGACGGTTGGTGAGAGTCCCTGCACCGCAGCACTGAAGGTCGGCTCCGAGCCGGAGGGCTGAACGGCGTTAGCCATAGGTTTTCCCGGGTGCTCCCGTTACAGAGCCAAGAGTGTCCCTGCGGGGAAATTCAGGTGGTACCGCGTTAGTTTATAACTGCGCCCTGAAGCGAGAGCTTTGGGGCGCTTTTCGTATCCCGAAGCGGGATAAAAAAAGGAGAGTTGAAGATGAAAGAGCTTCCAAAGGTGTATGACCCCAAACAGGTCGAAGGGAAAATCTATGACATGTGGCTGGAGGGCGGCTACTTCCACGCGGAGCGTGATCCGGACAAAAAGCCCTTCACGATTGTGATCCCGCCCCCGAACGTCACAGGCCAGCTCCATCTGGGCCACGCCTTTGACGAGACGATACAGGATATTCTGATCCGCTTCAAGCGCATGCAGGGATATTCTGCCCTGTGGCTGCCCGGTTATGACCACGCGGGCATCGCCACGCAGATAAAGGTCGAGGAAAAGCTCCGCGGGGAGGGGCTGACCCGCTTTGACCTCGGGCGCGAGGGCTTCCTCGACGAGGTCTGGGCGTGGAAAAATAAATACGGCGACCGCATAGTCGAGCAGCTGCGCACGCTCGGCTCGTCCTGCGACTGGGAGCGCCAGCGCTTCACCATGGACGACACCTGCGCCAAGGCCGTGCGCGAATATTTCGTCGATCTGTATGAAAAGAAGCTCATCTATAAGGGCAAGCGCATAATAAACTGGTGTCCGCAGTGCACAACCGCACTGTCCGATGCCGAGGTGGAGTACGTGGATAAGCCGGGACATCTCTGGCACATCCGCTATCCGCTGGCTGACGGCTCGGGCGAGCTCATCGTCGCGACGACGCGACCGGAGACGATGCTGGGCGACACCGGCGTCGCGGTGAATCCGGAGGACGAGCGCTATACAGATATCGTCGGCAAGAGCTGCATCCTGCCGCTGGTCGGGCGCGAGATTCCCATCGTTGCCGACGACTATGTCGAGATGGATTTCGGCACCGGCTGCGTGAAAATGACGCCCTGCCACGACCCGAACGACTTCGAGGTCGCACAGCGTCACGATCTGGAGCTGCTGCTGGTGCTCGACAACAACGCCAATATCATAAACGGCGGCAAGTACGACGGCATGGACAGATATGAGGCGCGCCGGGCAATTGTGGCTGATCTTGAAGCCGGCGGCTATCTCGTCCGTGTCGAGGACCACGACCACAACGTCG
>CAZHUG010000110.1:0-2637 GCA_964535405.1 uncultured Oscillospiraceae bacterium
GCCACCTTGCCAAGGTGGAGGTAGCGAGTTCGAATCTCGTTGCCCGCTCCATTATTGTTGAACGCAGCTTAAAGCATAGCCCATCGCGTCAGCGGGGGGGTTCGCTGTATGGCTACGTTCTTCTCTTCCGGGCGAAATTTAGTTTTCGCTTGGAAAACATATTTGTATCATAAATGGCGCCATAGCCAAGTGGTAAGGCAGGGGACTGCAAATCCCCGACTCCCCGGTTCAAATCCGGGTGGCGCCTCCAGAAAGCCGAGACAAGATTGTCTCGGCTTTTTCTATGCAAATAGTCACATAATAAGGATGTGCGTGTTTTTTATATTATTTTATGGTGCTTTTGGCTGTTATGTGTTAACCTGTGTCTTTAGAGGGATAGTTGTCTGCGGTGACCGTCCCGGCCAATGCTATTCCGGAGCTTCTGCTGGGTGGGCCTGAGCCGGATGTGGAGAATAGGGCTGAGTAGTCCGTGGGATTATACTGAAATTAACAGATTATTGATAAATCTCGGATTCGCAAGTGGTACTATGTTGTTATGAAAATGGCTCAATAGCGGGGCCCCTTGAAAGGTGACTGAACATGAGGGAAAAACTGGCCCGATTTATGGCAGGAAGAAACGGTAGCGACAATCTCACCAGATTCCTGAGCGTGATAATCTGCATATTGCTTGTGCTCTCTATGTTTATAGAGGGCGTGTTTTCGCGCATTATGTGGTTTCTTGCTTTGATCGGCATAGTCTATGTGTATTACAGACTGTTTTCGAGAGACCTGACAAAGCGTCGCGCAGAAAACGCAAACTACCTGCGCGCGACAAGAGCGCTGCGAGGTGGAGTCAGCGGACAGCGTGAGCGCTGGTCGCAGAGGAAGGATTTTGTCTTTTTCCGCTGCCCGTCCTGCCGCACCATGCTGCGTGTACCGAGAGGGAAGGGCAAGATAAAGATTGTCTGCCGCAAGTGCGGGAATTCCTTCATAAAGAATACCTGAGGCGGCGCTGATGTTTGGATATGTTATTGCCAACCATGATATAATGACCGAGGAGCAGGTGAACCGCTACCGCAGCATCTACTGCGGGCTTTGCCGTGAGCTGCGGCTTCGCCATGGCTCGCTGTCGCGCTTCACCTTGACCTACGACATGACCTTTCTCATTCTGATACTCACATCGATGTATGAGCCGGAGGAGGAAGGCGGGCAGGAGCGCTGCATGATGCACCCGGTGCACAGCCACGACTGGTGCAGCAACAGTTTTACGGAGTATGCCGCGGATATGAACCTCGCGCTGGCATACCTAAACTGCATGGATGACTGGAACGATGATAAAAACCTTGCCAGCCGCATCGAGGCGGGAGTGCTCAAAAGTGGCTATGACCGCGTCTGCGAAAAATACCCGGAGCGCTGTGCGTTTATTGAAAAATGTCTGGCAGAGCTCAGCGAGCTTGAGGAGCAAAAAAGCGACGACCCTGATGCTGCCGCAAAATGCTTCGGAAGGCTGATGGGCGATTTATTTATCTTTGTGCCGGACAGCATCTGGGGTGAACGATTGCGCGAGTTTGGCGAGCAGCTCGGTGAGTTTATCTATATAATGGATGCCGTGCTCGACCTTGAGCGAGACATTAAAAAAGGCTCATATAACCCGCTCAAAACCCTGGCAGAGGGCAAGAGCGACGATGATTTTAAATATATGCTGACCATGCTGATTGGTGAGTGCGCCGCATCGTTTGAGCGTCTGCCAATGGTGAACGACGTGGATATAATGCGAAATATACTTTACTCCGGCGTGTGGCTGCGCTACAATTCGGAGATGGATAGAAGACATAAAGAGAGGGGTGAGGCCGTTGAATCGTGATCCGTATGAGGTTCTTGGGGTATCACGTGATGCGTCGGACGACGAAATAAAGGCGGCCTACCGCAAGCTTGCAAAGAAGTACCACCCAGACCGCAACCCGGGAAATACTGCGGCGGCGGAGAAAATGAACCAGATAAACGCAGCCTATGACTCCATCAAAAGTGGCGAAGCAAATCGCCAAAGCACAGGCGGCGGTTACGGTTATGGCTATGGCGGTGCACAGAACGACCCCTGGGGCGCCTGGAGCAACTGGCAGGGCCAGCAGCAGAACTATGGCAGCCAGAACGAGCGCACAGAGATTCGTGCGGCTGAAAACTATATACGCGCCAACCACTATCGCGAGGCGTTTACGGCCCTGTCGGCAGTGCCGCAGGCGGAGCGCAGTGCGCGCTGGTTTTTCCTTGCCGCAGTTTCAAACTACGGTTTGGGCAACAAGATAAGCGCACTGGAGTTTGCGCAGGTGGCGGTGCAGATGGAGCCTGATAACGCTGAGTACCGGCGTTTTTTGTCTGAGCTTCAGCAGGGCGGCACGGTATATACAAACTTCAGCTCGGGCTTTCCCGCAAGCTCGGGCGGCATGAACAAGTTTTGTCTGAGCATTTGCGCGATGAACCTGCTCATGAACTTCTGCCGCATACCCTGTTGCTGGATATGAGAATAGAAAACTTTTTTGCCCGCCACCCTAAGGTGGCGTTGGCTTTTTCAGGGGGCTCCGACTCGGCGTACCTGCTGTATGAGGCAACTCGCTGCCGTGCCGATGTGCGCGCGTATTTCGTCAAGACCGAGTTCCAGCC
>CAZHUG010000111.1:0-2468 GCA_964535405.1 uncultured Oscillospiraceae bacterium
TGGCTGAACAGCTCCGATTACGGTCAGAAATACTTGGATTAGAGGAGACTTGAATGCGAATAGATAAATATTTGAAGGTATCACGCCTGATTAAGCGCAGAACCATCGCAAACGAAGCCTGCGACGGCGGACGCGTTTCTATTAACGGAAAAACGGCAAAAGCCTCGCAGGAGGTCAAGCTGGGAGACATTATTGAGGTATCTTTTGGGCAGCGCTCGCTGCGGGTTGAGGTTCTGGCTATAGACGAACGCGCAACCAAGGCAGATGCACCGGCAATGTATAGGGAAATCCCTGCCGAGGTCAAGAACTGACCGGCAGTCAGGGGCAAGTTTGTGAAAAAGCCGTCAAAAAGCTTGATTTTTGTTCAATATACGTCTATACTGTTTGTAGCATTATTTTGAGGAAAGGGGTACATATATGGTCATTCTATACAAATCCAATTCGGGGTATACAGAGCAGTATGCTAAGCTCCTTGGCAGAAAGCTGGACATTCCGGCATACAGCATCGACAGGGCTCCAGATTGTCATGATGGAAAAGACGTCATCTTCCTTGGCTGGTTGATGGCAGGCAGCATCGTCGGATACAAAAAGGCTGCAAAGAAATACAACGTCAAATGCGTCTGCGGCGTAGGCATGAGCCCCCCGGCTGCCGAGCTGGTGGCGGGCTTCCGCGAGAAGCTGGCAATACCGCAGGAAACTGCCGTGTTCTATCTGCAGGGCGGCTTTGACATTAACAAGCTCAAGGGACCCTACAAGCTCATCATGAAGATGAAAAACAAGGATATTGCCGCAAGACTGCAATCCAAGGGCGAGCTCAGCGCAGAGGAGCAGGCGACTCTGAACATGACGCAGGGTGGAGACAGCCGCGTCAGCGAACAGAACCTCGCCGAGGTTCTTGCCTGGTACAAATAAGAAATTAAATGAGGTTCGGCGTCAGCAGTGACGCCGGATCTTTTTTATTGGACAAAACAAAGAACCCGCCATTAGGCAGGTTCTTCGTTTTTTAAAAGAGAGGGGAAAATGTATGGAAAAAGAGTGAGAAGTATCAATATATATCGCTGGTCTCTACCAGCAGAATCTCCACGGTGAAGGTTTTCTCCGCGCGATAGATGCTCAGACTTAAACTGTCGCCAGCCACAAGGCCATCCTTAATCGCTGCGACCTCAGCTGTGCTGGTGACGGGGATTCCGTTCACCGCTGTGAGGATATCGCCGACCTGAACGCCCTTTTTCTGCGCATCCGAGCCTGCTGAGACTTCGCTGATGTAAAGTCCGCTGGGCAGGTTGTAATACAGGCCTGCGTCCTCAGGGATGGGGCCGACGGTTATACCGATTGCCGGTCTGCCGCTTATGGCGCCCTTTTCGATGAGCTGGTTGACGATAGGCTCGATTACCTCGACCGGGATCGCAAAGCCGATTCCCTCGATGCTTGAGTAGGCGCTGTTGGACATCATCTTCATGTTCGTGATGCCAACGACCTGACCGTGCATGTTGATGAGCGGTCCGCCGCTGTTGCCTTCGTTTATCGCGGCGTTGGTCTGGATAAGGGTCATGCTGTGCTTATTATAGGAGATATCGCGGCTGATTGCAGAGATGATGCCGTCTGTCATTGTGCCGCGCAGCTCAGCGCCGAGCGGGTTTCCGATTGCGACAACCGCGTCACCCTGATGCACGGGCGTGGAGCAAAAGTCTGCTGCTGCAAGACCGGTCGCGTCAATCTTCAAAACCGAGATATCCGAAACCGAATCTCCGCCGACCAGCGTCGCGGGGTAGGTTGTGTCGTCGTATAGAGTCACTGTGACGGAAGAGCTTCCGTCCAGAACGTGGGTATTTGTTAAAATATATCCGTCCGCGGTCATCACTATGCCCGTGCCCCAATGATATGATTCGCTGCTGACACCGGCGGTGATCGAAACCACGTAGGGTGCGCACTTGTCATAAATCTCGCCGAGTGAGAGCTCTTCACTCTCCGGCACAGGAGCCAGAGGCAGGGTAACACCCGTGCCTATATCGGCCTTGGGGATGGTGTTCTTGCCGGTGATTGTCTGGGAATCGTCGTAGTAGTTATCGAAGAATTCCTTGAAATCAGCATAGCCCTCCGGTGTTGGTGTGCTGCCCGCCGGGCTCGGCAGGATGCCAAAGGGATTGCTCCCGTCGCCCGAAAACAGGACAGCCGATGCCGCAATCACAAGGATTAAACAAAGGCAGGCTGCAAACCAGCGCAGAACGGTGGTCTTTTCCTTTCGGCGCGTACACTCCTCCTCGGTCCAATAAGGGACGGTGTAGTCATTTTGAGGGGAGGGGCCGGCGGCGCGGAGGGGAGGTGTGTATGTGGGATGGGGATCCGCATCCGCCGGCGGGGATGATGTATGTCCTTCAGAGGTCGGACTCGAGGTGTCGTACCACTCGGAGCGCCAGTTGTTGTTGTCTTGGTTCATAATTTATCCCCCTGAGGTTGTTTTTAGAATA
>CAZHUG010000112.1:0-2368 GCA_964535405.1 uncultured Oscillospiraceae bacterium
TCTCATAACCTATATGAGAACCGACTCCCTGCGTCTGTCGGACGAGGCGCTGACTGCCGCGAAGGATTATATCGTGGGTCGCTACGGCGAGGCGTATTACCCCGGCGAGCCGAGAAGCTTCAAGACCAAGGCCGGCGCGCAGGACGCGCATGAGGCCATAAGGCCCACCTATGCCGAGCTTTCACCTGAAATTATCCGCAAGGACCTGACGCGTGAGCAGTATATGCTCTACCGCCTCATCTGGGGACGCTTCATATCCTGCCAGATGTCAAACGCTGTGTACGATAACGTGGTCATCGACACCAGGTGCGAGGACTATATCTTCCGCGCCAACTGCTCGGAGCTTGTTTTCCCGGGCTATACGGCGCTGTATGAGGAAGCCAAGGATGAGGAGGCAGAACCCGCCCGCAGCAAGCTGCCTGAGCTCAATGAGGGCGAAAATGTCGAGCTTATCCGTCTTAGCAGTGAGCAGAAATTCACCCAGCCGCCGTCCCGCTATACCGAGGCGACGCTGATCCGTGCGATGGAGGAGAAGGGCATAGGCCGTCCGTCCACCTATGCGCCGACCATAACGACGATAACAAGCCATGAATATGTGGCTAAGGAAGGCAAGTATCTGCGCCCCACAGCGCTGGGTGAGGTTGTCACCGGCATGATGGAGGAGCGCTTCCCGGATATCGTGGATACGAAGTTCACCGCACATATGGAGGACGGTCTGGACGATGTCGAGAAAGGCCAGCAGGGCTGGCAGGCGTATCTTACCGACTTCTACGGCGGCTTTGAAAAGGAAATGAAGGCGGCTGAGGAGGCAATGGACGGCGTGCGTCTCAAGGTGCCTGATGAGGTGTCTGAGGAGGTCTGCCCGGTTTGCGGCAAGAACCTGGTGTTTAAATCAGGGCGCTTCGGTCGTTTCCTGGCCTGCCCCGGCTATCCCGATTGCAGCTTCACAATGCCCATTGTTGTGGAGATGCCCGGAAAATGCCCCGCCTGCGGCAGCAGAATTTTAAAGCGCACCTCCCGCAACGGCTACGCCTACTACAACTGCGAAAAGGGCAGAGACTGCCCCTGGCGCGGCATTGCGGCAGATGGAAGCGAGATACAGGGCTTCATGACCTGGGACGTTCCCACGAAGGAAAACTGTCCCGAATGCGGTCAAACGATGTTCAAGCTCTCCGGCAAGGGCCGGAACAAGGGCTTCTGCATAAATCCCGAGTGCGCGGCCTTTGTCCCCGAGGATAAACGCGGCTATCGCGCCAGAAAAGCCAAGACCGAGCCCAAGGAAGGCGAGGAAGGCAGCGAGGCGGCGGCTGAGACCGCCGAAGAAAAGCCCGCAGCCAAAAAAGCGGCGACAAAGAAGCCCGCAGCCAAGAAGTCAGCTGCGAAGAAAACAGCTGCAAAAAAACCAGCCGCTAAAAAAGCGGCTGCAGACAAATGAGACCCGTCACGGTCATAGGCGCGGGACTTGCGGGCAGCGAGTGCGCATGGCAGCTCGCCCGCCGCGGTATCCCCGTTCGCCTTGTGGAGATGAGACCTCATAAAATGAGTCCTGCGCACAGCTCGGCAGACTTTGCGGAGCTTGTGTGTTCAAACTCCCTGCGCTCTGACGAGCTTAGCAATGCAGTCGGACTGCTCAAGGAGGAGCTCCGCCGCCTCGGCTCTGTTATCATGGAGTCGGCGGACAACAACCGGGTCGCCGCCGGCGGCGCGCTTGCGGTTGACCGGGAGAAATTTGCAAGGTATATCACCGAAAAGCTCCGCGCGCATGAGCTTATCGAGGTCATTGAGGCGGAGGCAAAGGACATCCCAGCCGAGGGTGAAGTAATAATCGCCACCGGCCCGCTCACAAGCGACGCGATGGCGCAGTACATCGGAACCCTCTGCCCGGACTTTGATCTGCATTTTTATGACGCGGTCGCGCCCATCGTGACGCTCGAGAGCGTGGATATGGATAACGCGTATATGGCCTCCCGATATGACAAGGGCACGGCAGATTATGTAAACTGCCCGATGAGCCGGGAGGAGTACACAAGCTTCATTCGTGAGCTGTGCGCGGCAAAGCAGGCGCAGGTTCACGGCTTTGACGACGGCGCAGTTTTCGAGGGCTGCATGCCTGTTGAGGTCATGGCAAGGCGCGGTGAGGACACTCTGCGCTATGGGCCCATGAAGCCTGTCGGACTGTTTAATCCGCACCGCGGCGGGGAAGATTACGCGGTTGTGCAGCTTCGCTGTGACAATGCCGAGGGTACGCTGTATAATCTCGTGGGCTTTCAAACCCACCTGACATTTGGCGAACAGAAGCGCATCTTCACGATGATACCGGCACTGCGCAATGCGGAGTTTGTTCGCTACGGGGTCATGCACAGAAATA
>CAZHUG010000113.1:0-2106 GCA_964535405.1 uncultured Oscillospiraceae bacterium
TGCTGTTGCTTTTTCCATTTGGCGTGCGCTAAGGCTCAACAGGCCCATTTTAATGTAAGGAGGTGATGCCTATGCTTGTAATAGAAGTTTGCGCGTTTTCCCTCGTCTTTGTGGGAGCGTATATCATCGCTTATGCGCTGATAACCAAGCAGTATTCCTATGCCGGCCACCGGAAATTCAAGCGAATGAAGTCGTGGGACAGGCAGCAGAAGAATATGTGGCGCGCCTTCCCAATACGACAGCTGATACATATTATTTCAAAGTTCGTTTACTTGGACGATAGCGAGACCCTTAGACTCCAAAGACAGCTAGCAAAAGCAGAAATGGCCGATACGCCAAAGGAATACACTGCAAAGAAATATGCAGCCATTCTGCTGGGTGCAGTGTTATCTGCGCTTTGCCTAGCCGTAAAATTCAATCTTGGTGTCATTTTAGCAGTCTTGTTGACTGCCTTTCTTTTGTTCAAGCTGCGCGACGAGATAACCGACAAAATCAAGGTCAGAGACACAGAAATTGCTATGGAGATGCCGCGCTTTGTTCGTACCATCTGCCGCAATCTACAGAACGACAGAGATTTGGTGAGGGTGCTATCCAGCTACCGAAAGATAGCCGGCGAAGCTCTGAGGGCAGAGCTGGACATCCTTCTTGCAGAGATGCAGTCGGGAAACCTTGAAAATGCGCTCAGCCACTTTGAAACCCGCCTCGGAACGCCGGAAGCCTTTCGCTTATGCGCTGCTCTGCGGGATATGAGCTTGGGTATTGACCAGACAGCTACGCTCCGTTATTTGGCGGACAGTATGGCAGTCGAGGCCAAGGAGAACATACGCCGCGAGCTTTCTCTGCGCCCTGCGAAGATGAGAGCAACATATTACCCTGCAATCGGAGTCTGTGTTGCGATGATCATGTATGTGCTCATCGTTTACGTTATTAACAATCTAAATTCTATTATGTGAGGAGAAAAACAATGAGAAAAATCATTAGCAGAGTTGAAAAAACCATTACCAAGGGCTATCTCAAGGCAAAGTCCGTTCTCGCAGACAAGCGGGGTGACCTAGCCACAAATACCATCGGCGGTATAATTGTTGGCGTGGTCGTGGTGGGCCTGCTCATTACTGCGGTCAATGCTTCCTTTCCCGGCTTCTTTAATCAGATGTTTCAGGGAATGTCCGAAAAGCTGGCCAGCAATTGGTAAGGTGATGAGAAAACTAAGGCAACTGCTCAAGGGCAGGCAGGGCAGCGAGGCTGTGAGCTTCATTCTCACTACCGGAATGCTGCTCTGCATATTCGTGACAATAATCACCGCTTTCGCCTATGTCAGCCAGTGCTACAATGCGTCATATCTTTGCAGACGCATTACACGGGATATTGAAGTGTACGGGCAGTACAGGCAGACTGAGATCGAGGAGCTGTTAGCTGGCATCCAGAACGACGAGCTGCAAAATATCCATGTTGAGGTAGACGCGAGCTACCTTGCCGACAAAAAAATTCAGCTTCGGCAGCCCTTCTCCGTTGAGCTGACAGCAGACTACAAGGTCAGAGTTATGCAGGTGGGCAGCGACACGCTAGAGATAAAGCTGCCGATAAAATGCACGGTTTCCGGCATGAGCGAGGTGTATTGGAAAGAATGAAAAAGCTGCTGAAAGATAAACGTGGAGGAACATCTATTCTGTTTATCGGCATCGTCTTTGTGATGCTGCTGATGTCATTCCTCATAATGGAGCTGGGTGGCGCGTATCAAAACTACTTCGCCGCCGAGAGCGTCTTGCAGAGAAGTGTCAACTCCGCCGTCGAGAAGAACATGGACGACGCATACCGGGCTGACGGCATTTTAAAGCTGCGCTTAGAGCAGGCAAAGGCGGATTTCGCTCAGTTTGCTGAGACTGACTTGGACGATAAATACTCGCTTACCATCAGCACGATAACGGCAACCGAAATGCCGCCGAGTCTGACCGCCACAGGCACCATTACTTTTCCCACTGTTTTTTCTCAATACGGTTTTCGTGATGTGAGCTTTGAGTTTGCAGTCAGCGCTGTCAACTTTGAGGTGGACTCATGATAAAGACCGTCATAATTTGCCTTGCACTGGTATATGGGGGTATTATTGAC
>CAZHUG010000114.1:0-1988 GCA_964535405.1 uncultured Oscillospiraceae bacterium
AACGAGCAATCAGGCCAAAGAGTGGAGGCATAAAGACGTTGCCGAGGTAAGCACTTGCCATCTGTACCCCGATGACGGCCTGTGACTTATCTGTTCCGAAATGAGCTGGAGTGGAATGGATGATGCTGGGATAGATGGGAGCACATCCGAGTCCGATGATGACAAGCCCTGCGAGGGAGAGAGCATCTATCGGTGCGAAGAGGAGCAGCAGGAGGCCGAAAAAAAGGTTCATGAGCTGTCCGAGCGCTACGGTCTCAAGGTTGACCTCTCAGCCAAGGTTGAGGATATCACTGTGGGAATGCAGCAGAGGGTCGAGATACTCAAGATGCTCTATAGAGACAACGAGATTCTCATCTTTGATGAGCCAACCGCAGTTCTGACGCCGCAGGAGATTGACGAGCTGATGAATACCATGCGCGAATTTGCCAAGGAGGGCAAGAGCATCCTGTTCATCTCGCACAAGCTTAACGAGATCATGGCTGTTGCGGACAGAGTCACCGTTCTGCGCAAGGGCAAGCAGGTCGGCACGGTGTACACCAAGGACACCAGCCAGCAGGCACTGTCGAACATGATGGTCGGTCGCCCTGTCCAGCTCGAAATCACCAAGGGCGAATCCAGGCCCGGCGACGTTGTCCTGAGCGTGCATGATATGCTTGTTCCCTCTCGTGCGCATAAGAAAAACGCCGTCCGCAACGTCAGCTTCGACGTTCGGGCGGGCGAGATAGTCTGCATAGCCGGAATAGACGGCAACGGACAGACCGAGCTTGTTCACGGGCTGACCGGACTTGAGAAGGTCACAGGCGGCACGATAAGCCTCTGTGGTCACGATCTGTCCCGTGCGTCGATCAAAAACCGCCTCGGCAGCATGAGCCACATACCGGAGGACAGGCACAAGCACGGACTGATTCTTGACTTCTCGCTTGAAGGCAACCTCATCCTGCAGCGCTTCATGGAAAAACAGTTCCAGCACATGGGCTTCATAAACAAGCCTGCCGTCAGACAATACGCCGACAAGCTCATAGAGCAATACGACGTCAGAAGTGGGCAGGGTGCGATCACCTCAGCCCGAAGCATGTCCGGCGGCAACCAGCAGAAAGCTATAATCGCCCGCGAGCTCGACAGAAATATGCCGCTGTGCATCGCTGTCCAGCCCACGCGCGGCCTCGACGTCGGCGCAATTGAGTATATCCATAAGCAGCTCGTGGCAGAGCGGGACGACGGCAAGGCCGTGCTTCTCGTTTCGCTTGAGCTGGACGAGGTCATGAGCCTGTCTGACCGCATACTCGTCATGTATGAGGGCGAAATCGTCGGCGAGCTTGACCCGAATAAAACAAATGTTCAGGAGCTGGGTCTTTATATGGCAGGCGCCAAAAGGATGCAGAGAGGAGGCGAAGAGAAATGAAGGATGGTCTTTCTAGGCTTTTCAAAAAAGATGCGACGCGCTCCGTGCTGTCATCCATCATCTCCATCGCCATTGGTCTGCTCGTCGGCAGCATACTCATTCTCATCATCGGCCTGACCAGCAGCAACCTCACCCTGGCAAGCGCCTGGGATGGTATCCGTCTGATATTTCTTGGAATATTCAGCACAGGCCGCGATGCCGCCGGACAGCTCAGCTTTGGCTTTAACCCCGCCAGCATCGGAAACATGCTCTTTCGCGCGATGCCGCTTATACTCACGGGTCTTTCCGTCGCAGTCGCCTTCAAAACCGGACTATTCAACATTGGCGCACCCGGTCAGTATCTCATGGGCACCGCCGCGACCCTCATCATCGCACTTTCTCTGCCCTCAAGCGTGGTTCCGACCTGGATTATCTGGATCCTCGCCTTCCTCGGCGGCTGTATGGCGGGCGCAATCTGGGGCGCTATCCCCGGCTTTGTCAAGGCCTTTCTCAATATAAACGAGGTTCTGGCCTGCATCATGACAAACTGGATCGCGGCAAACCTCGTCACCTGGATTTTTGACGGCAGCGTGTTTTGCAACACTGC
>CAZHUG010000115.1:0-1804 GCA_964535405.1 uncultured Oscillospiraceae bacterium
CTTGAGCTCGACGATGTCGTCGGGCAAAAACACATTCTGGGTCAGGGCGGACTTTTGCGCCGCATAATCGAATCAGGAAAAATTCCGAACATGGTTTTCTACGGTCCGTCCGGAACGGGCAAAACCACGGTCGCTAACATCATAGCCAAGCGCACAGACCGCACACTGCGCAAGCTAAACGCAACGAGCGCCGGACTCGCCGATATAAAGGCCATCATCGCCGAGCTCGACACGATGCTCACGCCCGGCGGCGTGCTGCTCTACCTTGACGAGATTCAGTATTTCAACAAAAAACAGCAGCAGAGCCTGCTTGAGTTCATCGAGGACGGGCGCATCACCCTTATAGCCTCAACAACCGAAAATCCATATTTTTACGTGTATAACGCCCTGCTCTCGCGAAGTACAGTCTTTGAGTTTAAATCCATCCCCACCGAGGACGTGCTGCCGGCGGTTGAGAGAGCGGTTGACATAATGACCAGCAGAGAAGGCATAAAAGCCAGCCTTGATGACGGCGTCACGCAATACATCGCGACAAGCTGCGGCGGTGATGTGCGTAAGGCTTTAAACTCTGTGGAGCTTTTATTCTCCGCCTCACCCCGCATTGACGGCGAGGTTTACATAACATTATCAGACGCGCAGGCAATCAGTCAGCGCAGTGCGATGCGCTATGATCGGAACGGTGATGATCATTTTGATACGGTTTCAGCGCTCATGAAGTCTCTGCGCGGCTCAGACCCCGATGCGGCGGTGCATTATCTGGCGCGTTTGCTGGAGGCAGGTGATCTCATCGGCGCATGCAGACGGCTCATGTGCTCCGCTGCGGAGGATATCGGACTTGCGTATCCGCAGGCAGTGCCAATTGTCAAGGCCTGTGTGGACTCTGCGATGCAGCTCGGACTGCCGGAGGCGAAGCTGCCGCTGGCACAGGCGGCAATACTTCTTGCAACAGCACCCAAGTCCAACACGGCAAGCTCGGCAATTGCGGCAGCGACGGCTGATGTCAGGGCGGGAAAAGCCGGGCCTGTGCCGAGAGAGCTTCAGAATGTCCACGCCGACGGCAGTGGCTTTGAGCGTGAGCAGGGATACAAGTATCCGCATGGCTACGATGGTCGCTGGGTTGAGCAGCAATATTTGCCAGATGCGCTTGTCGGGACAAAATATTACGAGTACGGGGATAATAAAACCGAGCAGGCTGCCCGCGCATATTGGGACAAGATAAAGGGAGGTCGCTGATGGATATACGCATTGGGGACATACTTATCATGAAAAAACAACATCCCTGTGGCAGCGCACGCTGGCAAGTTTTGCGCATTGGTGCCGATTTTAGGCTCCGTTGTCTGGGCTGTGGGCACGAAGTTATGGGCACACGCTCGAAATTTGAAAGAAATGTAAGCAAAATCGAGAGGAATGAGTAAAAAAGCTGTTTTATCCCTTGCAAAGCGGCCCGGAATATGCTACAATTCACCTTGCGTTTTGTAACCATGCTCCGGCATGCTCAAGACAGCTATGACTATGAGGTGAAAGACATGAAGGAAGGCATCCATCCTAAATATTATAATACCGCTATAAAGTGCGCTTGTGGCAACATTATCGAGACCGGTTCCACCCGTGAGAACATCACTATTGAGATTTGCTCAAAGTGCCACCCGTTCTACACCGGCAAACAGAAGCTGGTTGACACCAGTGGTCGTGTCGATAAGTTCAACAAGAAGTTTGGAATGAAGTAAGCTTTGCTTACCTGTGCCGCTTCGCGTCTTTATACGCGAAGCGGCTTTTATTTTAAAAAGGACTGATTTTTATAAAC
>CAZHUG010000116.1:0-1784 GCA_964535405.1 uncultured Oscillospiraceae bacterium
ACCTGCCAGGGTATCATTTTGCCGCTGTTCTTGAGAGCCGTGACCACGGCTTGCTCAAGCCCTCCGCAGCAAGGCACAACCATGCGTACCACAGTCACGCTCTTAATATTATTTTCTCGCAGAATTTCCGTCAGCTTGTCGCTGTAATCCACGCTGTCGAGCTTCGGACAGCCGACAAGTGTGATTTTATTCTTCATGAACTTTTCGTGGAAATTTCCGTAGGCATATGCAGCACAATCAGCGGATATCAGCAAATTTGCGCCGTCAAAAAAGGCAGCATTAGCTGGCGCAAGCTTAATCTGCACAGGCCACTGAGTGAGCTGGCTTTGACTCTGGGTCATTACTGGCGCGGGTTTAACCGCAGTTCGATTAAACTCCTGCACGTTTGAACCGGGACAGCCGCAGGGCAACGGGGCTGTTTTGCCCATTTTTGCCATATGTTTCTTCACCGCCGCCTCATCGTATGCCTCCGCCTCACGCTCCACGAAGGAGATCGCCTCCACAGGGCAGGCCGGCAGGCAATCGCCCAGACCGTCGCAGTAGTCATCGCGCAGAAGCTTTGCCTTCCCAGCCTCCATGACAATCGCGCCCTCATGACAGGCCTCGGCGCACAGTCCGCAGCCATTGCACTTATCCTCGTCAATACTGATAATTCTTCTAATCATACTTTCCCCTTCTTTCTTGACTTTGTGTGTTCATCTTACTATAATGGGCACACATAATCCGTTGCATCTGCAACATGGAGGATATTTTTATGGTTTATGACGTGATTTTAGACTGTCAGCTATTTGCCGGAATCAAAAGAGAGGAGCTCGGTGAGCTTCTGGATTGCCTAGGTGCAAAGCGGCGCTCATACGGCAGAGACGACTTTATATTCCGCGTCGATGAGCATACGGAGTATGTAGGAATCGTACTGGACGGCGGCGCAAATGTGATTCAGGAGGATTTCTGGGGAAACCGCAATATACTTGCCCACATTGAGCCCGGCGAGCTTTTTGGCGAGGCTTTTTCCTGTGCTGAGCTGGATAGGCTGCCTGTCAGCGTGATTGCAACGGAGAATTCTGATATTTTGCTCATTAATTATCGCAAGATTGTCAGCGTCGGAACATCCACTTGTATTTTTCACTCGAGTCTCATTTCAAATATGCTCGGTATACTTGCCGAAAAAAACATTTTGCTCACTCGCAAAATTGAGCACCTTTCAAAGCGCACAACGCGTGAAAAGATTCTTTCCTTTTTGTCAGCGCAGGCAATTACGGCTCAGAGCAACGACCTTACAATCGCGCTGAACCGTCAGGAGCTCGCAGACTACCTCTGTGTCGAGCGCAGTGCTCTCTCGCGCGAGCTTGGGCAGATGAAGCAAGACGGGCTTATCAGGTTTAGCAAGAACCATTTTGTCCTATTATAACTATAGGTAGTCGGCATACCCGTCTCTCCAATGTGACGCATAAACACTTCGGACAGGCTAATACTATCTAAAATGTTTATAAGAAGGTATAAAATGTCTAAAGAAAACGCTCTCAATGACGGTGTCAAAAACGCGCAGGACAAGCAAAATTTGAAGGAAACCAAAAAGAAATTTCCGGCTGGAGCAAAGAAACCCAAGTCTAAGTAGGAAAGTTTCCCTCTTCGCATTCAAAGCAAAACCGGCCGGCACAATTGTGTCCGCCGGTTTTCAGTTTATTCTTCTACACTTTTTTAAGCGCTTCAATCATCTCATCGCACACCGCGTCCATATCTCCGACGATTCCGTAGTCGCAATAGTTAAATATCGCGGCGTTTTG
>CAZHUG010000117.1:0-1715 GCA_964535405.1 uncultured Oscillospiraceae bacterium
CGTCCATATCTCCGACGATTCCGTAGTCGCAATAGTTAAATATCGCGGCGTTTTGGTCCGTATTCACCGCGACGAACTTGGCAGCGTCGATGCCGGTCGTATGATTCACAGCGCCGGAGATGCCAAAACCTATGTAAAGCTTCGGCTTTATCATCACGCCCGACTGCCCCACCTGCAGCTTATACGGCAGGTACTCCCGATCAATCAAGGGCCGCGTGCAGGCGATCTTCCCGCCGAGCAAGGCCGCAAGCTCACGGTATCGCGCGAGGCTCTCCTCGTCCTTCAAACCGTTGCCCACGCAAATAATCGTCTCCGTCTCCGCAATGTCCAGAGCCGGGTCAAACGCGTCCTCAATAAACTCAATAAAGCGCGTCCTGATCTGCGCAACATCAAAAGATATCTCCTCTTTTATGTGCTCAATCTCAGCTTTTCTGCCCGTCGGCTCATGCTTAAACGTGCCCGGGCGCAGAGTCCCGACCTGCGGACGCAGAACCGGTATCGTGATCACCGCCATGATCTTGCCGCCCGCCGCAGGCTCCACAAACTCGATGTCCGTCGTCTCCGGATTGTAGATCATTTCAGTCGCGTCGCTCGTGCAGCCGGTCTCGAGTCTCGCCGCAAATCTTGGCGCGAAGTCGCGACCGTTTGTCGTGCCGCCAACGAACACCGCCGAGGGCTTGTATTTCTCGCAAAGCACGGTGAAAAGATGCGTGTACGCCTCGGTATTATACCTCTCGTAGCCCCTGCCCGACACCTGCAAAATGCCGTCGATGCCGCAGTCGCGCACCTTGTCCAGCTCCGTTTCCGGAAGCTCGCCGGCGAGAACCGCGATCAGCTTATCCCCACTCAGGTCGCAGAGTTTGCGCGCCTCGCAGCAGAGCTCAAGTGTCACCATTTGTACCGTTTTACCGTCATGTTCGACGTAAACCCACATATTCTTGAAGTTTTTCTTATCCATTTGACGCTACCCCCCCTAGTCCCTTATGAGGCTCATGAGCTTCATTACGCTCGCCTCGACGCTGCCCTCGTCCAGTATCATCCCGGGCTCCGGCATCACGGGCGGGAACATGCGCGGCACCTTAGTCGGCGAGCCCGGGTCCCCGATGCGCCCGCGGTCCAGGCCGGGAATGTCGTCTGCGGTGAAGGTCAGAACCTTCGCCTTTTTTGCCGCCATTTTCCCCTTCAGATTCGGGATCCGAACGGGATAATGGGTCTTTTCCATCGTGAAAAGGCAGGGCAGACTGACCTCCAGAACCTCGATCCCGGTCTCCAGCTCGCGCTCCACGACGAGGGTTTTTGCCTCCTCATCTATCTCTTTTATGAGGCTGGCGGAGGTTATTTGTGCCGCGTCAAAGCGCTCGGCTAGCTGGCTGCCCATCTGACCCGTCGCGCCGTCCACGGTCTCTTTGCCGCAGAAAATGAGGTCAAACTTGTCCACCTCGTTTGCTGCCGACACGATCGAGTAGCTCGTCGCCAGCGTGTCGGCATTGCCGAAGGCGCGGTCGGTCACGAGCACCGCGCGGTCCGCGCCGACGGCAAGGCACTCGCGCAGAACCGTTTCCGCCGCCGGCGGCCCCATCGTGATGAGCGTAATTTCGCCGCCGTAGGTCTCCTTAACCTTGACCGCGGCGGACAGCGCGTTCGCGTCCAGCGGGTTCAAAATTGCGGGCACGCCGTCCCGGATCAGGTTGCCGGTCTCCGGGTCCATCCGCATC
>CAZHUG010000118.1:0-1616 GCA_964535405.1 uncultured Oscillospiraceae bacterium
AATGTCGCGACCATACTCATCGCCTCGTCCTCAAGCGATTGGGATTCAAGCTGCATCGCTGCTGCGGAAGAGTTGGATCTCGTGTTCTGCGCTTATGAAATTGACGGAGTGCAGGGCGGAAAGGGAATCGGCTATTCGTCGCTCATCACCGCGTTTCTCGATTACTACAGGGACCGTGCCGATGTCCGCATTCAATGCTCGGATAATACGGATAGCTGCTTTGTTACGGTTCTCAACTACATGGAGTCGGGCGGCTTCGTGATTAAGGCCCCGAGCGAAGTTTCGGCTAAATAGAATATATAAAAGGCGGCTGCTCTGATTTTTAGAACAGCCGCCTTTATATCTCATAGCGTCAAACTGGTCAAATCAGACCCAAAGCGGATAAATGGAGAGAAAAATGACCTAAAAATCGAATCCATATGGAAAACTGACAAAAAAGACTGTTCGTGTTGGCAAATAGTGTTTGACTTTTAACGAAGCGTTTGTTATTCTTGTCAATAGAATAACTTGTTATGCTGGAGGAGTTTAACAAATTGTTCAATGATCTTGGGGGGTTGTAAATGAGAGACTTAAAGCACTTGATCTACTTTGAGAATCTGCTTCAGGAGGCAAACAATGATCTTGTGAAGCAAGCAAAAAACGAAGGTAAGTACGCATTAGGCTACACCTGCCACTTCATGCCCGAGGTTCTACTGGATATCCCGGGTTGCTTTGGTGCGAGACTGCGCGCTCCACGCTGTACATCCCCGGATATAGCTACATACTATATGTCGGGTCGCACCTGTCACTATGGCCGAAGTCTGCTTGAACGCGCACTTGAGGGAGGCTACAACTTCCTCGATGCACAGATGGCAACCGAGACCTGCACCGTCACCTGCCGTTTCCAGGAGCATCTTCAGATGCTGGATCTCATAAAGAATCCGAATTTCTTCTGTGAATTTACGGACGTGCCATTCAAGAAGACTGAAAACAGCGTTGAGCACTACAGAACCCAACTCCAAGCACATGTACTAGACAAGCTGAGCGAAAAATTTGGCATAGACACCTCCGATGAAGCGCTTATGAAGGCAATTGAGCAGCATAACGAGGTCTGCCGGCTGGTTACCGAGATCGGTGATTACCGCAAGCTCGATAATCCGACCATTACCGGATATGAATTCCACGTTATTATGCTGGTCACCCAGGTTTGTCCCAAATATCTCATTTTGCCCAAGCTGCGCGAGACGGCGAAGGAGATGAAAACCCGTGAGGCCGACCCGAAGCCCTGGTACCGCTGCAGAGTCATGGTATCCGGTGCCGAAAACGACGATCCGGAATTCACAGCCCTGATTGAGGGCTGCGGTGCGATGGTCGTTGCCGATCGCTATTGCTACGGCTCTCTTCCCGGACGCGAGCAGATCATCGTCGGGGAAGGCCAGTCGCCTCTGGATGCCATTGCGCGCAGCTATCTGATAAACAGCGCATGCCCGCGTTTCATGGGTCAGGACGAGATGCGCGGACGTAAAAAGCAGCTTGCCGATATCGCAAAAGAGTATAAGGCTGACGGCATCATTGTCGAGTCGAACAAGTTCTGCGAATACTGGAGCTATGAGCGCGTCATAGACACGGTCGTGCTG
>CAZHUG010000119.1:0-1593 GCA_964535405.1 uncultured Oscillospiraceae bacterium
TGAAGATGAGGCTTTACACTACGATATGGATATTTTTTCGCGTCGAGGGGAAAGCTGTAACCGATCATATGAAGAGCACATCGAATATGCAGTGTCTCCCGAGTATGTACTGGGACTTTTAGAGCAAAACGGCTTTGAACAGGCACAAACCCGCACAGACGGTCCACAGGGTGATGCGGGGCGCATCTTTTTTACAGCAATAAGGGGAAAATAACAATGTCAGATGAGATTATAAGAGCATTTACGAGCGATGGTTTCGTGAAGATATCTGCTATATATGCAAGGGATCTTGTGCAGAGAGCGCGGGAGATACATGACTTGACGCCGACCACGACGGCGGCTCTGGGGCGCACGCTCTGCGGCGCGTCACTGCTGGGCGAGATGATGAAGGAGGAAGACGCATCACTGACCATACGCATAAACGGCGGCGGACCCGCCGGGACAGTGATCGCGGTTTCGGACTCTGACGGCAACGTGCGCGGCTATGCAGCAAATCCAAAGGCTGATCTGCCTGTGCGCGGCGACGGCAAGCTGGACGTGGGCGGAATTATCGGCAGAAACGGCATGCTCACCGTGAGCCGCGATATTGGACTGGGGGAGCCGTATATCGGCTCTACAGAGCTTGTTTCGGGTGAGGTGGCGGAGGATCTGGCGGCGTATATGGTCGAGAGCGAGCAGATACCCGCTGCGGTCGGTCTGGGCGTCCTCGTCGATACCGATACCTCGGTCAAGGCGGCAGGCGGCTTTATCGTACAGCTTCTGCCCGGAGCGCCCGAGAGCCTTATCGACAAGCTTGAGGATAATATTTTCATCATGGATCAGCTCACGACGATTCTCGCGGAGGACGGCATAGATGCTGTTGTGCATCAGGTTCTGAAGGACATGGATTACGAGACACTCATGCGTGTGCCTGTGGAATACCGCTGCACCTGCAGCCGAGAGCGCATCTCCGAGGCGCTTGCAGCCTGCGGCGAGGCGGAGCTCAATGAAATGATAGCGGAAGACGAGGATATCGAGGTCAGCTGTCAGTTCTGCGACCACGAGTATAAATTCGGGCCGGAGGAGCTCTCTGAAATTCTTAGCAAGTCGCGGCTCGGACAGGAGTGACGATGAGCTTGCTTTCTGTTAACGGAGCTGAGTTTGTCATGATCAGGCTTCTGGGCAAAGGCAAGGGCGGATATTCCTATCTTGTGGAGAGGGCCGACCGGCAGTATGTCCTTAAGCAGATACATCATGAGCCCTGTGACTATTATCAGTTTGGAGATAAGCTTCAAGCTGAGCTTGCAGACTATGCCAGGCTTAGAAAAATCGGGATAAGAATGCCCGAGCTCATAGACGTTGATGTCCAAAAGGAAAAAATCCTAAAAGAATATATTGACGGCCCCACCGTTTTGGATTTAGTGAGAGACGGCAGAGCGGGGCAGGAGTATTTCGATCAGATCGAAAAAATGTGTGAGTTGCTGTATAAAAACAATACCAATATTGACTATTTTCCGACCAATTTTATCGTGCAGGATGGGCTGCTGTTTTACGTTGATTATGAGTGCAACGACTACCTGCCTGAATGGAATTTCGCAAATTGGGGGATAAAAT